>NZ_JBSFDA010000084.1:0-44733 GCF_053593675.1 Streptomyces sp. NPDC002156
GTTCAGGCCGAAAGGGGGGTCTGGGGGCGGAGCCCCCAGGGATGGGACGGGTAGGGGCGGCGGGGGCGAGACAGGTCCGCGCCGCCCCGAACCCGCTACGCCAGCCCCGGCCCCCGCACCGGAATGCTCGTGAACGTAGGCGCCGGTGCCGGGTCCTTGAAGAAGTCGTTGCCCTTGTCGTCGACCACGATGAACGCCGGGAAGTCCTCGACCTCGATCTTCCACACCGCCTCCATCCCCAGCTCCTCGTACTCGACGACCTCGACCTTCTTGATGCAGTCCTGGGCGAGGCGCGCGGCCGGGCCGCCGATCGAGCCCAGATAAAAGCCGCCGTGCGCGTCACACGCGTTCGTGACCTGCGCCGACCGATTCCCCTTCGCCAGCATCACCTTGGACCCACCAGCCGCCTGGAACTGCTCGACGTAGGAGTCCATGCGGCCGGCCGTGGTCGGGCCGAAGGAGCCGGACGCGTAGCCCTCGGGCGTCTTCGCGGGGCCCGCGTAGTACACCGGGTGGTCCTTCAGGTACTGCGGCATCTCCTCACCCGCGTCAAGACGCTCCTTGATCTTGGCGTGCGCGATGTCACGGGCCACGACCAGCGGCCCCGACAGCGACAGCCGCGTCTTCACCGGGTACTTGGTCAGCTCGGCGAGGATGTCGTCCATCGGCTGGTTCAGGTCGATGCGGACGACGTCGGCGGACTCGTCGAGGTGCTCGTCGGTCGTCTCCGGCAGGAAGCGCGCCGGGTCCGTCTCCAACTGCTCCAGGAAGACACCCTCGGCGGTGATCTTCGCGACGGCCTGACGGTCGGCCGAGCAGGACACGGCGATGGCGACGGGGCAGGACGCGCCGTGGCGGGGGAGGCGCACCACCCGTACGTCATGGCAGAAGTACTTGCCGCCGAACTGCGCCCCGATACCGATCTTCTGCGTCAGCTCGAAGACCTTCTCCTCCAGCTCCTTGTCCCGGAACCCGTGCCCGAGCGGCGAACCCTCGGCCGGAATCTCGTCGAGGTAGTGCGCGGAGGCGTACTTCGCGGTCTTCAGCGCGTACTCGGCACTCGTGCCACCCACCACGATCGCCAGGTGGTACGGCGGACAGGCCGCCGTGCCCAGCGACCGGATCTTCTCCTCCAGGAACTTCATCATGGAGCCCTCGTTGAGGACCGCCTTCGTCTCCTGGTAGAGGAAGGACTTGTTGGCCGAGCCGCCGCCCTTCGCCATGAAAAGGAACTTGTAGGCGCCGCCGTCCGTGGCGTACAGCTCGATCTGGGCCGGCAGGTTGGACCCGGTGTTCTTCTCCTCCCACATGGTGAGCGGAGCCATCTGCGAGTAGCGCAGGTTGAGGTTCAGGTAGGCGTCGTAGATGCCCTTCGACAGCGCCGCCTCGTCACCACCGGACGTCAGCACGTTCTGCCCGCGTTTGCCCATGACGATCGCCGTACCGGTGTCCTGGCACATGGGCAGCACACCGGCCGCCGCGATGTTGGCGTTCTTCAGCAGGTCCAGCGCCACGAACTTGTCGTTGTTCGACGCCTCGGGGTCGTCGATGATCCGCCGCAGCTGTGCCAGGTGGGCAGGCCGCAGATAGTGCTGGATGTCGTGGATGGCCTCGGCGGCGAGCTTGCGCAGCGCCTCCGGCTCGACCTTGAGGAACGTGCGCCCGTCGGCCTCGAAGGTGGAGACACCCTCGGAGGTCACCAGCCGGTACGGGGTGGTGTCCTCTCCCATGGGGAGCAGATCGGTGTACGCGAACTCAGGCATCTCGCCCATTCCTCACTCGACGAAGACAGCGGCCTGCCTTCATTGGCGGGCGCCCACCAGCGTATGACTTGCCGGAAGCGCGGAGCTTGTTAGGTAGGACTCAGTTGAGAGGGGACCGGCTCGGACGAGGCGGCGAGTTCTGCTCGTCCACACCCCTAGTCGCGATCTATCGCGTTTGGGTACGCTGCTTTCGTGGACCTTCAGAAGCACACCGAACCGCGCGCCCCCGAAGTCGGGGCCTCGGAACTCCGCGCCTCGGACGCCGACCGTGACCGCGTCGCCGACCTCCTGCGCGAGGCGCTGGCCGAGGGCCGCCTCACGCCCGACGAGCACGCCGAGCGCGTCGAGGGCGTGCTCAGCGCCAAGACGGTCGGCGAACTGGAGGTCTTCGTCCGGGACCTGCCCGCCGGCCACCAGTCCTACCGCCCCCACGCGACCCGGGGATACACCCCCGCGCCCAACCGCCCCACCCCGGGCGCGATCCCGATGGACCCCGACGAGAACGTGGTGGCGGTCTTCAGCAGCGCCGTCCGCAAGGGCCGCTGGCGCGCGGGCCGCCGTATGCACGCGTACGCGGTCTTCGGCAGCGTCGAGATCGACCTCAGTGAGGCGATATTCGAGTACCAGCAGGTCGTGATCAAGGCGATCTCGGTCTTCGGCAACGTCGAGATCCGCGTCCCGGAGAACATCTCGTTGCGCGGCACCGGCGGCGGTGTGCTGGGCAACTTCGAGGTGAGCACGCTGGATTCGGGCGAACCCGACGCACCCGTGGTCTATGTGGACGGACTGGCCATACTCGGCAATGTCGAGGCGAAACCCAAGCGGGGCAGGATGATCGAGGACATCCTCGACCGCGTCTCCCGCAAGGTCGACCGGAGTTTGCGCAAACACCTGGACCGTTGACGGTTGTGAATTCGGTCGCACCCGAAGAGATCCTGAAGCGATTCGGTCAGGTCACGACGCCTCGACAATGCCCTGGAACCTCAGCGGTTGGGAACTCAGTGCATAGGCGCGCGCACAGCGGGTAGGGCTTGCTGCATCGTCTCTTGGAGGGTGCCGTGGGCTTCACGCGGAACCCGGTACGCCCGGCACGCGCGCGCCTTGCGATCGCACGCCCCGGACGCCCCGGACCCGTCGCCCCGGTCCACGTGGGCCCCACGTCTCCCTCCAGCTCGCGAAGCCGTCGTCAGGAGTAGACCGTGCTGCAACCGCCGCATTCGTCCCTGCAGGTCGCTGCCGTTCCGCCCCAGCGGGTGCCAGTGCGAGAGAGGGACCAGGACGCCCCGTGGCACACCGAGGCGGTGTGCCGGCGCGACGAGGCCGGTCTCTTCTTCGCCCCCTCCAAGGAACCGACCGCGGCCAGGCTCTCCCGGGAGGAGGCGGCCAAGCGGGTCTGCGGAGGCTGTCCCGTCATGGTCGAGTGCCGCGAACACGCCCTGCTGCAACCCGAGCCGTACGGAGTCTGGGGCGGCCTCACCGCCGCCGAACGCCGAGTGGTCCTCGCCAGGCGCCGCCGCCGCGAAATGGAACTCAAGAAGACCGCCCGCGGCACGATAGCGGCAGCGGGCTGACCCAGCTGGTCACGGTAGAGGGCGCCCCTCCGCACAGGGGACGCCCTCTACTTCCGCGTGTTCGGTACGAGAATCAGGCGTTAGCCGGGCTGCTTTTAGGGGCGCGGGGAACTGCGCGACCAGCCCCCACAGCCCCGCAGCGACCCACAACCTGAAGTCCCCAAACCAGACCGAACCGAACCGACGGACCTACTTGGCCCGGTCGAAGTCGATCGCGCTGTAAGCCCTCAGCTTGCTGAGCCGATGCTCGGACGAAATCTGCCGAACCGTCCCCGACTTCGACCGCATCACGATCGACTCCGTCGTAGCCGTCTCCGACCGATAACGAACCCCGCGCAACAACTCCCCATCGGTGATTCCGGTAGCGACGAAGAACACGTTCTCCCCGGACACCAGGTCGTCGGTCAACAGCACACGATCGAGATCGTGCCCCGCATCCACCGCCCGCTGCCGCTCATCCTCGTCCTTCGGCCACAACTTGCCCTGGATGGTGCCCCCGAGGCACTTCACGGCACAGGCCGAGATGATGCCCTCGGGCGTGCCACCGATACCGAGCAGCAGATCGACGCCGGTGCCCTCGCGCAGCGCGAGGATCGACCCGGCGACATCGCCGTCGGAGATCAGCTTCATCCGCGCGCCGGTCTCCCGGATCTCCTTGATGATGCCCTCGTGGCGAGGCCGGTCGAGGATGACGACGGTGACGTCCTCCGGCGTGACCCGCTTGGCCTTGGCGACCCGGCGGATGTTCACGGAGACGGGCGCGTTGATGTCGACGAAGTCGGCGGCGTCCGGCCCGGTGACCAGCTTGTCCATGTAGAAGACGGCGGACGGGTCGAACATCGAGCCGCGGTCGGCGGCCGCGAGAACCGCGATGGCGTTCGTCATGCCCTTGGCGGTGAGGGTCGTACCGTCGATCGGGTCGACGGCGATGTCGCACTCGGGCCCGGTGCCGTCGCCGACGCGCTCCCCGTTGAAGAGCATGGGCGCCTCGTCCTTCTCACCCTCACCGATGACGACGACGCCGTTCATCGAGACGGTCGAGACGAGGGTCCGCATGGCGCGGACGGCGGCACCATCGGCACCGTTCTTGTCACCGCGGCCGACCCAGCGGCCCGCCGCCATCGCGGCGGCCTCGGTCACCCGGACGAGTTCCAGGGCCAGGTTGCGGTCGGGAGCTTCGGAGGGCACTTCGAGTTCGGACGGCAGATGATGATGCTCGGTCATCGAGACGCACCTTTCTGATACGACGACGGCCGGATGAGGGTGTTGGCCCCGACTCTATCGTTAGGCAGACAAAATGAGCAGGGGGCCCCACGGATGAGCGGGCAGGTGCACCTGCGACGATAGGGGCGTGGCAGGCTCGAACAGCGCGACCGGCAGGACCGGCAAGCAGAAGACGGCCCGGGACATGATCTTGTCCCTGGGCCTCATCAGTCTCGCGGCGGGAGTGATCTACCTCTTCATCCCGCACGACGACTCCGCTCCCGACCTCAAAAGGGTCGACTACCGCGTCGAGTTGCTGACCGCTCGCCGCGCCGCGAGCTATCCGGTGGCCGCGCCCCAGGGCCTGTCGGCCGACTGGAAGGCGACCTCGGTGCGCTTCTCGGGCGAGAACTTCGACGCGTGGCATCTCGGCTTCCATGACTCCGAGGGTGAATACGTGGCGGTGGAGCAGTCCGCTCAGAAGCCGTCCGTCTTCATCGACGAGAAGACCCAGAGCGCCCAGGAGACGAAGGTCACCCAGCGCATAGGGGACGCGACGTGGACGCGCTACGAGGGCGACAAGTACGACGCGCTGGTGCTGCGCGAGAAGGGCTCCACGACGGTGGTGACGGGCACGGCGCCGTTCGACCGCCTGACGAAGATGGCCCAGGCCCTGAAGACGACGTAAGCGAACGCGGGCGAGGCGGGCCGGCCGCCGGAGAGGTCACTCACCCCCGGAGCCGGACCGGCCCTCCTGACCCTCCG
This sequence comes from Streptomyces sp. NPDC002156, assembly GCF_053593675.1. NCBI lineage: Bacteria > Bacillati > Actinomycetota > Actinomycetes > Kitasatosporales > Streptomycetaceae > Streptomyces > Streptomyces sp. NPDC002156. Next base: position 5,303 of record NZ_JBSFDA010000084.1, read on the forward strand.
CGCCCTCGGCGTCGGGCTGCTCGTGTTCCTCGGCCAAGGCCGCGTTGAGCCGCTTGCGCGCACCCTCCAGCCACTGCCGGCACACCTTGGCCAGCTCCTCGCCGCGCTCCCAGAGGGCGAGGGACTCCTCCAGGGTCGTACCGCCGGTCTCCAGCCGCCGTACGACGTCGATCAGTTCGTCCCGCGCCTGCTCGTAGCCGAGCGCCTCACTCACGTTGCTGCTGGTCATGCGCCCACCCTAAACATCGACACCATCGACAACATCGGCTCGGACAGTGAACTCGCCCTCGGCGACCCGCGCCCGCAGCACCTCACCGGCCGCGACGTCACCCGGATCCCGGACCACGTGCCCGTCGGCCTGTTGCAGCACCGCGTACCCGCGCCGCAGGGTCGCGGCGGGGGAGAGGCCCACCACGCGCGCGTGGGTGTGGGACACCTCGGAGTCGGCACGGTCGAGAAGGTGGCCGAGAGTCCGCCGTGACCGTTCGACGAGGGCGGCGACATGGTCGGCCCGCTCGTCGATCATCCGATGCGGATCCTCTACGACGGGCCGCGCGAGGGCGTGCGCGAGCCCGCGCTCCTCCCGGTCCACGAAGGCGTGCACGGACCGCCGGGCCCGGTCGAGCAGCAGCCGCACGCGCTCGTACTCCTCGCCCACGTCCGGTACGACCTTCTTGGCGGCGTCGGTGGGGGTGGAGGCCCGCAGGTCCGCGACGTAGTCGAGCAGCGGATGGTCGGGTTCGTGGCCGATGGCGGAGACGACGGGCGTACGACAGGCGGCGACCGCCCGGACGAGCTGCTCGTCGGAGAAGGGCAGCAGATCCTCGACGCTCCCCCCACCCCGCGCCACGACGATCACATCGACGTCATCCAGGTCGTCCAGCTCCTTCACGGCCTGGACGACCTGCGAAACGGCGTGCACACCTTGCACAGCGACGTTACGCACCTCGAACCTGACAGCGGGCCACCGACGACGGGCGTTCTCGAGAACGTCCCGCTCGGCGGCGGAGGCCCGCCCGCACACGAGCCCGATGAGCTGGGGCAGAAAGGGCAGCGCCTTCTTCCGCTCGGCGGCGAACAGCCCCTCGTTGCCGAGAGCCTTCTTCAACTGCTCCAGCCGGGCGAGCAGTTCCCCGATCCCGACTGGCCGTATCTCGGTGGCCCGCAGCGACAACTGCCCCCGGGGCGCGTACCACTCGGGCTTCGCGAGCAGGACGACCCGAGCCCCTTCACTGACCACATCGGCGACGGCATCGAAGACCTGCCGATAGCAGGTGACGGCGACGGAGATGTCGTGAGAGGGATCACGCAACGTCAGAAACACGACACCGGCACCCGGCCGCCGCGACAACTGGGTGATCTGCCCCTCGACCCACACGGCACCGAGCCGATCGATCCACCCCCCGATGAGCCGCGACACCTCCCCGACAGGCAGCGGAGCATCAGCGGACGTATTGAGACCCATACGTCGAGACTATCGGCGCCCACTGACAACACCGGGCACCCTCCAGCCCGTCCGGCGTTTGAGGACGAGGCCGTTCAGGCCGAAAGGGGGGTCTGGGGGCGCAGCCCACAGGGACGGGACGGGTAGGGGCGGTGGGGGCGAAAACCCCACAATCGCCACCCCGCCGACCGCGCACGTACGATGGTGAACATGACCGCTTCGCCTGGCCGCCGTGTCCTGCTCGCCGCCCCCCGAGGCTACTGCGCGGGCGTGGACCGCGCCGTGATCGCCGTCGAGAAGGCCCTCGAACAGTACGGGGCCCCCATCTACGTCCGGCACGAGATCGTGCACAACAAGTACGTCGTACAGACCCTCGAAAAGAAGGGCGCGATCTTCGTCGAGCGGACCGCGGAGGTCCCCGAGGGATCGATCGTCATGTTCTCCGCGCACGGCGTCGCCCCCGTCGTCCACGACGAGGCCGCCGCAGGCAAGCTCGCGACCATCGACGCGACCTGCCCCCTCGTCACCAAGGTCCACAAGGAAGCCGTCCGCTTCGCCAAGGAGGACTACGACATCCTCCTCATCGGTCACGAGGGCCACGAGGAGGTCATCGGCACCTCCGGCGAGGCCCCCGACCACATCACCCTCGTGGACGGCCCCAAGGACGTCTCGAAGGTCGAGGTCCGCGACCCGTCGAGGGTCGTCTGGCTGTCCCAGACCACCCTCTCCGTGGACGAGACGATGGAGACCGTCGACGCCCTCAAGGAGAAGTTCCCGCAGCTGATCTCCCCGCCCAGCGACGACATCTGCTACGCCACACAGAACCGTCAGCTCGCCGTGAAGCAGATGGGCGAGGAGGCGGAGCTGGTGATCGTCGTCGGCTCCAAGAACTCCTCGAACTCGGTCCGCCTGGTCGAGGTAGCGAAGCTCGCCGGCTCCCGCGAGGCGTACCTCGTGGACTATGCCGACGAGATCGACGAGGCCTGGTTGGACGGTGTGTCGACGGTCGGCGTCACCTCGGGCGCGTCGGTCCCCGAGATCCTGGTGGAGCAGGTCCTGGAGTACCTGTCGCAGCGCGGCTTCGAGGACGTGGAGCTGGTCAAGGCGGCGGAGGAGTCCATCACCTTCTCGCTCCCGAAGGAACTCCGCCGCGACCTCCGCGCGGAGGCGGCGGAACTGGTGGGCCGGCGCACGGGATCAGCCCCAGCCACCCCGACCGGCACCACCACTACACCCCCCTCGGGCGAGTGACTGTCAGTCGTACGCCGTAACGTAGAGCCATGCACATCTTTGGCGTGGACATCGGCGGGTCAGGGATCAAGGGCGCCCCTGTGGACCTGGACAGGGGCGACCTTGCGGAGGAGCGCTTCAAGGTGCTGACCCCGCACCCGGCCACGCCCGACGCGGTGGCGGACGGCGTGAAGGAGGTCGTCGGCCACTTCGGCTGGACGGGCCCGGTCGGGATCACCTTCCCGGGCGTCGTCACGGGCGGCTCGACGATCCGTACGGCGGCGAACGTCGACAAGAACTGGATCGACACGGACGCGCGCGCGTTGCTGAGCGACCGCCTGGGCGGCCTCCCGGTGACGGTGCTGAACGACGCGGACGCGGCGGGCGTCGCCGAGATGCAGTTCGGCGCGGGCCGCGACCGCAGAGGCACCGTCATCCTCCTCACCTTCGGTACGGGCATCGGCAGCGCCCTCTTCTGCGAGGGCGTCCTGGTCCCGAACACGGAACTGGGCCACCTGGAACTGCACGGCCACGACGCGGAGACCCGCGCGTCGACGAAGGCCAAGGACGACAACGAACTGACGTGGGAGCACTGGGCCCACCGCGTGCAGAAGTATCTGGCGCACGTGGAGATGTTGTTCTCCCCGGATCTGTTCATCATCGGCGGCGGAGTCAGCCGCAAGTCCGCCAAGTTCCTGCCGCTGATCGAGGGCATCAAGGCGGAGATCGTCCCGGCGGAGCTCCAGAACAACGCGGGGATCGTGGGCGCGGCGATGCGGGCGGCCAAGGAGGCGTAAGAGGCGTAAGGGGGGCGGTCGGGAGCCGCCAAAGGCCTCGCGGTCCTGCTGGCCGGGAGCGACCAAGGGGCCTACGCGGTCCTGCCGGCTCGCCCCCGCCCCGGCCGCCGGTTCATCAGGCGCACCTTCCGCACGGTCACGATGACGCCCGTGACGAGCGTCCCCCCGTACAGCCACCCGGCCTGGGTGGCGAGTGCGGTGACGATGCCCATCAGGCGGCCGAAGACCCCGTCGCCGTCGGCCACGGGCAGCAGGCCCACGGTGAAGGCGATGGGTACGACGACGGGCGCGGTCACCAGGTCCGCGCCCCGCACCCAGGCCGCGGTCAGCACGCACACCGGCAGGAACAGCACGCCGTACGCCGTCAGGGACGCCCCGAACAGCAGCTGGTCGAGAGAGCCGAGCGCGAACATCAGCGCGGCACAGAACAGCCCGCCGCCGAGTCCGGTGAGCCGGGGGTTCGGCATCCGACGCAGGGCCTGCACGACCGGGGGAGCGGGTCGCCGTGCGGGGGCCGTGGGGCGCCGGGATCCGGCCGCCGCTTTCCCGGTGCCTCCCCGGGCGCCGTGTACGGGCCGGGCCGGGCCGGAGTGCGGGGGACGGTGTCGGATCCTGTGTTGCTCCACTGGACCAACCTAGGTCGGCCTGTGCGGGGACCGGCCCTTCAGACACGCCGAAGAAACGCCCGTAGACTGAGGGATCGTCTCCACCCTCCTCACCCTCCTCTCGTACGGGAAGTCGCAACGTGTCGCTCACGATCGGAATCGTCGGTCTGCCGAATGTCGGCAAGTCGACCATGTTCAACGCCCTGACCAAGAACGACGTGCTGGCGGCCAACTACCCGTTCGCCACGATCGAGCCGAACGTCGGCGTGGTCGGCGTCCCGGACGCGCGTCTCGCGAAGTTGGCCGAGATCTTCGGTTCGCAGAAGATCCTCCCCGCGACCGTCGACTTCGTCGACATCGCGGGCATCGTGAAGGGCGCCTCGGAGGGTGAGGGCCTGGGCAACAAGTTCCTCGCGAACATCCGCGAGTCCGACGCGATCTGCCAGGTCATCCGCGCCTTCCAGGACGAGAACGTCGTCCATGTCGACGGCAAGGTCTCGCCGAAGGACGACATCGAGACGATCAACACCGAGCTGATCCTCGCGGACCTCCAGACGATCGAGAAGGTCCTGCCGCGCCTCCAGCGCGAGTCGCGTATCAAGAAGGACATCGGACCGAAGGTCGCCGCGGTCGAGGCGGCGAAGGAGATCCTGGAGAAGGGCGACACCCTGTTCTCCGCGGGCATCGTCCAGGGCTCCGGCAACGAGGAACTCCTCCACGACCTGCACCTGCTCACCACCAAGCCGTTCCTCTACGTCTTCAACGTCGACGAGGACGAACTGGTCGACGAGGTCTTCAAGAACGAGCAGCGCGCTCTCGTCGCCCCCGCCGAGGCGATCTTCCTCAACGCGAAGCTGGAGGCGGACCTCGCCGAGCTCGACGAGGAGGAAGCGATGGAGCTCCTGGAGTCGGTCGGCGTCGAGGAACCCGGCATGGCGACCCTCGCCCGCGTCGGCTTCGACACCCTGGGCCTGCAGACCTACCTGACGGCCGGCCCCAAGGAATCCCGCGCCTGGACGATCAAGAAGGGCGCGACGGCCCCCGAGGCCGCGGGAGTCATCCACACGGACTTCCAGAAGGGCTTCATCAAGGCGGAGGTCATCTCCTTCGGGGACCTGGTGGAAACGGGTTCGGTCGCCGAGGCCCGCGCCAAGGGCAAGGCCCGTATGGAGGGCAAGGAGTATGTGATGCAGGACGGGGACGTTGTGGAGTTCCGCTTCAATGTGTGACCAAAGCATTACTGAACGTTAATGCGATGGGTTCGACGTGTGGATTCGGGCCGAGTTCTCTTCGTGGACTCGGCCCCTCCGTCGTTCCCGTGCGGGCTCGACGCCGTCGAGCCTTGACTGGGGCTCCCCGGCAACACCTGGGAGTACTACCGCGAGCTACAGCGCCGGGGCACCACCTACCGCCCCGACCAGGACGTCTCCGACTGGGTCCGTTTCAACCTCACCGCGTACCACCAGCAGGCGCAGACCGTGCGCAGTCGCCTGGACCGTTCGAGTCGGGTGTGGCTTCTGCTCGGTGAGTTCGCGGAGGTCCGGGGGCTGGAGGAGAGGGTGGTTTCCGCTCTGCATGACGTGGCGACGTCCGGGCGGGTGCGTCGGACACGCTACGAACGGGCGGAGGGGCTGGGCCTGCGGCGGGCCCAACGCGACCTGCGGGACCTGGCAGCGGCAGGCGTCCTGACACCGGTGGGCCGTACCCGTGCCCGCTTCTGCACCGCCGGCCCCGCCTTTCCGGCTCGGACGCCGCTGCCGCTGGCCGATTCGTACACACGCTGAGGGGGTCTCGCGGCTGTGTCCGCCGACATGCCGGAACCACCCGGAACTCGCGACTGCGCAGGTTGCGGCAGAGGCAAGCCTCGTGCCCTGTCACATCGTGTTCCGTGTTCAGTGTCCGGGCGTATTGCCCACTCAGCCATACGGTTCGCCTTGACGACCCTGGAGCATCCCCGTCCGGACGGCGACGACCGCACCGACTCCTGTAGTCGCTGAACCATCTGCCGCAGCAACGTGGCACAGCCGGGAGCGGCCCGGTGCTATTCGGCGAGGCTGCCGTCCGCTTTCACCGCGAACCAGGTGCCGCCGACGCCCTGGCCGTTGGTGTCGCCCGGGGTCTGGTCACCGGTGAACCAGTAGAGCGGCCAGCAGTCGAGGGCGAGTTGCTCGGTGCCGTCGGAGCGCTTGTAGGTGGAGAGGAGCTTGGAGTCGATGCCCTCGACGGCGCCTGCGTCGACCGGCTTGGCGGGCTTCCACTTCTCCAGGCAGGCGTCGACGCAGTTGGACTTCATCGGCCAGTCGGTGTCCTTGGTGAAGCGGTACAGGGTGCGGCCCTCGCCGTCGCGGACGATCTCGCCGAGGTCGGCGTTGTCGACGGTGGAGAGCGGCGGGAGTTCTTCGGTCTGCCCGGCATCGGCACCGTAGCCCGAGCCGGTAGCCGTGTCGGCCTTGGCCTTGGTGCCGTCGGGGGCTGCCGCGAACCAGGTGCCGCCCACGCCCTGGCCGTTGGTCTGGCGCGGCTGTGTGTCCTTGGTGAAGCGGTACAGCGGCCAGCCGGCGAGGGTGAGCTGTTCGGTACCGTCGGCGCGGGCCACCTTGCCGAGCAGCGAGGCGTCCATGCCGTCCGCAGCCGAGGCGCCGTCGGCCAGGACGGGCGGCCAGGTCGTGGCGCACTCCCCGGCACAGTTGGACCGCGAGGGCTGGGCGGTGTCCTTGTCGAAGCGGTAGAGCGTGAAACCCGCGCTGTCGGTGACGACCGGCCCCAGCTCGGCGCTCTCCCAGATGCTGAGCTTGCCCGCCGCCGCCGGCGCCACGTTCGCCACGTCTCCCACACCGGTGCCGGTGCCGGTGCCGGTGCCGGCACCCGCGCCCGCCGGTGTGGCCGCCACCCCGCTCGGGGCCACGCTCACCGCGGCGCCCGCGGGCGCCGCCTCGTCCTGCGACCCCCCGCAGGCTGACGTCAGCATGATCGCCGCCGCCGTGACCGCGATCGAAATGCTCTGCCACTTTCGCATGACTTTTCCTCTTCCGTTTCCGAATTGGGGCGCGTTTCGCCGCGCCCACGTTTTCGATGAATGGGTGTGAACGAGGTGACTCAATGAGCGGGGCACCGCCCCGGCGGCCGTGGAGGAGGACCAGACAACCGCCGGGACGGAGTTCTTCGCGGACCGGCGGTTATCCGGTCACGGAATTCCTTCCGGGGCTTTCCTCCGGGACTTTTTCCCTCCGCCGCTCTTTTCCGCTGTATCCGCTGCTGCCATCAACACGGCCCCCACGGGAAGGGGGTTCAGTTCCAGGATGTTTGTTTCGAAGATTTTTTACGGGTCACACGCGGCCGGAGCCGGCACCGGCCAGGGCCTGTGTCGGGACCGTCACCCGCAGGCCGAGAACGCCCAGATCCACCGTGCCGTCCGGCTCGGCGTACCAGCGCCAGTGCGCCCCGGGTACATCGCCCACCGTGAGGACGATCCAGCCACCGCCGTCCGGCGTCGCCAGTTCCGCGAGCGCCCGCGCCTCGTCGCCCGTCGAGGGCTGAAGCAGCATGATCAGCCCGGTCGCCTCGCCCGTACGGCCCGCGCCGCGCACCAGGCCGACGCCCAACTCCTCGGCGGCGCTGAGCACTTCGGCCGGGGCCCGGCCCTTGATCTCCGCCACGGAAGGGACCCGGACCAGACCGTGCACGCCCGGCAGCACGGTCGCGTTCGGGTCCACCGCCACCACCACGGTGCCCTGGCGGGGCAGTTCCAGCAGTCCGCGTACGAGCGTCGCCACCGTGTCCTGGGCCACGCCGAGGTCGCCGCGCACGCTCAGCGAACCATTGATCTGGCCGAGGTCGACCATGACCTGGGCGCCGCGGTCGTTGATGCCGACCCGGGCGAGCAGCGGGAGGTCCGGTGCGTCGTCCGGGCTGTCGGCCTCGATGACCGTCGGCAGCCCGGCGCGCTCCCAGCTGGTGGGCGCGACGGCGGTCCACGGCGCCGGTGCCTCGGCCGCGCCGGACACCGAGGCCAGCAGCCTCGCCGGTTCGGCCTGCACGCTGTAGACCCGCACCGGTCCTGACGTGGCCGGCCCGTCGGATCGTACGAGCTCGCGCAGCGCCTGACGCACCATCACCGGGGTGCGGCTGTCCGCCGCCAGCCGCCGGGCCAGTACCCCACGCCTGCGGCGGCGCAGCGCCAGGGCCATGCCGCGGGGCAGCCGGGGGCGCAGCACCCGAGCGCCCCGGGCGATTCCGGATCCCGTCCTTCGCGCGGCCCGGCCGAGCGGCCGACGGGCGACGATCATCACGGTCAGCCCGGCGACTCCGGCGACTCCGCCGATGAGCACCGGCAGGGACACCCGGTCGCCGATGGACGCGAAGGGGTTGGCCGACCGGGAGTTGTTCACGGCGGTGGCCGGCGCGGACTGCGCGGGCGAGGGTGCCGCCGACGGGTTCTGCGCCGGGGCGCCGGCCGTATCTCCCGCCACCGGTTCCTCAGGAAGTACGCCGAACTGGACGTCCGGGCCCTCGGCGTCGGCGGGCAGCAGCAGTGCGAACCCCGGCGTGGTCTGGTCGGGGCTCGCGAAGATCTCGCCGTTGGGCAGGACACGCCCGGTGTTGAGGACCAGGATCTCGTCGAACCGGTTGCCGTCGCCGAGCGTCCTGGCGGCGATGTTGAACAGGATGTCGGGTTCGCCGCCGTTCTCGGCCGGAGTCTTCACGACGTAGAACTTGGTCACCTCATCGGCGACCCGCAGCACGGCGCCGGGCCGTCCGCCGGCGGCCCGTACGGCCGGCAGCGCCGCCGACAGCGTGAGCGGCCGTGCCTGCGACAGCTCGGCCGACCGTGCCGACGCCGACGGTACCGACAGTCCCGTCGGCGAGAGCGCGTACGCCGTGGCGGGCAGCGCCATCGAGGCGGCCAGCGCGAACCCGCACACCATGGCCAGCCGCGTCGAGTCGCGTCGGCGGCGTGCGTCGGGCATGGCCGGTGACGGCTGTGTCCGGGGCATCGTCCCCGGGTTCGGGGGGGTTGGGGCGTCTCGCATCTTTCTCGTCCTCCTCCAGCAGTTCCGCGGACGCGCACTCCCGGCGCGTCGGCGAGCACACGGCCGAAGGACCCGAGTCGGTTCAACGCCTGAGCGATTCCGTTTGAACCAGGCGGCTCCGACACCCGTTTCTGGCACCGCTGAGTCGATTGATGAGCGGGGAGGACGGAAATGGCGCGACGACACCCGACCGGGTGGGAGGTTCTGGGGTTCTCCGAGGACCCCACCCCGGGCGATCCGGAAGCGATCCGAAACCTGTCGAGGAACTATCGCGAACTCGGGGACGGCGCAGGTGAGGCGCTCGGCCTGCTGCGCGACGACGGGCGGATCAGACAGGGCAAGGGGCAGGCCATGGACGCTCTGAAGGAGCGGATCAAGGAGCTGCCGGGGATGCTGGAGGACACCCGGGACTCGTTCCAGCGTGCCGCCACCGCGTACGACGACTACGCCAACACGCTCACCGAGGCGCAGTCGATGCTGGACCGGGCGATCGATCAGGGCCAGGAGGTGGCGGCCACCGCGAACGCGGAGCCTCCGGCACAGGCTCCGCCGGAAGCCACCCCGGAGCAGGTCGAGGCCCGCGAGGGCGAGGTCAACCGGATCAACGGGGCGAAGCAGCAGCTCTCGGCGGCGCAGTCGCTGGGGCGGGACGCGGAGCGGCTGCGGGAGGACGGGTCCCGCCGGGCGTCGGTCGTCCTGGACGACGCGGCGTCGAAGTCCATCCCGGAGCGGGGGGCCCTCAAGAAGCTCGGGGACTTCCTCGCGGACAACCCGTTCCTGGAGATCATCGCGGGCATCCTGGTCGGGATCATCTCGGTCTTCCTGCCGTTCGTGGGCGTCATCCTGGGCGCGATCGTGTTTGCCTTCACGATCATCAGGATGGCCTCCCAGGGCAAGTTCGACGTGGGTGAGATCGTGATCGGCCTGCTGACCCTGGTGCCCGGCGGAGTCCTCCTCGGCGGTCTCGGCAAGCTGGGTCTCACGGGAGCCAAGGTGGCGAAATTCGCTCCGTTCTTCGCCAAACTGGGCAAGGGGGCCGGAACGATCTCGGCGGGCCTGACGAAGATCGTCCAGGGATCGACCTTCATCCGGAAGATCATCAACCCGTTGAGCAAGGGGCTCGCCGGGACCGGTCTCAAGATCACACCGGGGCTCGCGCTGGCCGGCAAGGTGGGCATCGACGTCGCCACCGACTTCGGGCTCGGGCTGATTGCCGCGGGCATCACGGCAAAGGTCGACAACAAGAAGTTCGACATCGGGGGTGCCGCCCTCGGCGGGCTGATCGGCGCGGCCACCGGCGGTGTGCTGGGCGCCTTCGGCGGCACGAAGTTCGCCAACAGCATCAAGAACGCCTTCACCATCAAGGGCAAGTTCAAGAGCAACATCGACAAGGCGTTCTCGCCGGCGAGCCTGGGCATCACCAACGGCACGTTCAAGCCCGGCGACATCCTGTTCGTCAACGGCCTGGAGCTGCCCCAGAAGATCGGCTTCAACGGCATCAACAGCAGTACGACGGTGGACGCGGGGACCGGGGCGCTCAAGACGAAGGTCTCCACGCCGGACGGCACGAAGACCGAGGCCAAGCTCACTCCGGCGGCGCAGAAGCCGGACCTGGTCGGTGACGGGCTGCCCTTCTTCGAGCCGCCGGCCCCGGTCGCCTCGACCAAGACCACCACGCCCGACGGTTTCACCTCCGAGACCACGGGCGGAACGAACACCATCAAGAGCCCGGTCGGGGACATCATCACCTCGAACGGCACACAGACCACGATCACGACACCGCTCGCCGGGCCGGGCATCGTCCAGAAGACGAGCGACGTCGCCTTCGCCCCCTTCGCCCCGGGCTTCAAGGACAAGCCCACGATCAACACCGAGTTGACGCCGGGCGGCGGCTTCACGACCTCCGGCTCGTTCGGCGACATCTCCACCGTGGGCAACGGCGGTCCGACGGTGATCAACCCGCCCACCGTTCCCGGCGCGGACCCGGCGGTCGTGATACCGCCGAACTTCACCATCGACGGCAACGGGATCACCACGCCCAGCGGTATCACCGTCAACGACCAGGGCGCCTTCACCACCGTCTCGGGCGACGGCTTCTCGATCGGGAACGGGAACAACACCACCTCGGTGTTCAACAACCCGAACCCCGCGAACGGCGTCGCGCCCGTGATCACGCACGACCCGGCGACCGGCGTCGTCGACATCGATCTGGGCAACAACACCGCGATCAACGCCAACACGGGAATCGGCAACGGCTCGGTCACCGTGAACGGCGGCAGCCCGGTCGACATCGACAACGCGGGCAACATCACCGTCACCAACAACCAGGGCGGCAACCAGACCGTCACCGTGCCCCCGGCGAACAGTGCCGCGCCGGTGACCGTGGTCGACGGCAACGTCACCACCAGTCTCCCGCCGGGCGGCGGCGCCACCATCACGACCCCGAACGGGGCCGGAAACATCACGACCACCCTCGACAACACCGGCTTCACGGTGAACACGGGGGCGCCCAACCCCAGCACCGTCCAGTTCAACGGCCCCGCCGGAACGCTCGACGTGACGCCGGGTACCGGTCAGCCGATCACCGTGAGCCCGGACGGCGGCGTGCAGGTGGGCGGCATCACGACCAACCCGAACGGGGGCGGCACCATCGAGGCGGCGGGCAAGTCGATCGCCTTCACCCCGGACAAGGCCACCTTCACCACGAACGACACCTCGTTCGACGTGGGGACGAACGGCGCCTTCGACGTCGGCAACATCTCGCAGTCGCCGACCGGCACGATCACCACGCCCACCAGCACGACCGTGGTGAACCCCGACGGATCCGCCGTACTGACCACCGACGGCCAGCAGTTCACCATCGGCAAGGACGGCACGATCGCCCCGATCGACACCGGTGCCGGTACGACAGGCACCCCCGGCACCAGCACGGCGGGCGACCCCGGCACCAGCACCGCGGGCGACCCCGGCACCAGCACGGCGGGTGGGGCCGATCGCCCGCCGACGCCTCCGCCCCCGCTCCCGCAGCCCGCGGTCGGCAGTCCGGTGACCCTGGGCGACGCGACCATCGGTGTCGACGGCACCGGCGGGTCCACCATCACCTTCAAGGGCGACAACGACACCACGGTGTCGGTGAACAACGGCAACACCACCGTCAAGTCGGGCTCGTTCCAGGTGACCACCACCCCGAACGGCATCACGGCGACGAACACCACCGGCTTCACCCCGGTCCAGTTCAGCTCCACCGTCACCAACGGCGGCACCACCTTCACCGCCGGCCACGGCAACACCACCGTCAGCACCGGCACCAACAACGGAACCGGACTCCCCACCACCGTCACCGGCCCCGGCACCCAGCCCGGTGTCACCGTGACCCCGGCCGGCGACGGCAACCCGACGACGGTCACCACCACCGACGGCTCCACCTCCACCCTGACCGGGAACGGCGCCCAGACCGACGTGGGCACCACCCCCGTCGCCTCCGCGGCCACGGACAACGCCGGTGCCCCCACCACCCAGGCCCCCGCGGGCGGCAGTACGACAGTCGTCAGCAACCCGGACGGCACCACCGTCGCCACCGACAACACCAACAACACCAACAACTTCGGTGTCGGCAACAACAAGACGGTGACCGACGGCCCGGTCACCATCGCCCCTGGCACCACCGGCGCCGGCAACACCCCGACCGCCGACATCACCAACACCGGCACCGGTACGCAGGCCACGCTCACCAACGGCGGGATCGACTCCCAGGGCATCACCACCACCATCGACGCCGGCGGCAACGTCACCTTCACCAACCAGCCCGCGCCCGGCGCACCGATCACGACGACCACCTCGTCGCCCGACGGGTCACTCACGACCAACGGCCCCGACAACACCACCGTCCAGGTGCCGAACCGGCCGGCGGGCCCGCCGCAGGGCGCCCCGGGAGCAGTCCCGCCCGCCGCCAACACCATCACCAACGGCAACGGCTCCACCATCGCCACTGACGGCACCGACATCACCCTGTCCCAGAACGGCTTCACCACGAAGTTCGACGGGAACAACGGCACGGTCACCACCGTCAGCGACAAGTCCGGCGTCGGTCACCAGGTCGACCCGGCGGGCCAGACGACCGTACTGAACTCGCCCAGCAAGGCCGACATCGCCGCCGACAACACCCAGGTGACGGTGAACACGCCGGCGAACACGGGCTTCCTCGGCGGCCCGAAGTTCACCGGTGGCGAGAACACCCTGTCCAACGGGCCGAACGGCCCGACCATCACCACCCACGGCGCCACCCCGGTCGCCGAGCCGGGCACCACCGTCGTCCACGGCCCCAACGCGAACGGCCCGGACGGCGAGTTCTCCGTCACCTACGGGCCCGCCCAGGGCAAGTTCGCCCCGGGCGGTGTCACGGGCCTCGGCCCCGCACCCGGCGCGACCACCGACACGGCAGGCAATCCGGTCGGCACCAACCCGGGCGACACCCAGATCGGCACCGCGACGGGCAACGGGCAGGGCTCCATCGACGTACCGGCCTTCGACGGCGGCGGCTCGATCAAGCACGAGGGCGGGTTCAACGGCAAGTCCACCGTGGACACGGGCACGGTCACCATCTCCAAGTCCCCCGGTACGCAGGAGAACCCCCTCACCGCCGGCCAGAAGTCCGGTGTGGTCGACGGCCCGCTCAACCCGATCGACCCGGCCCCGGCCAACGGCCCGGAGACCTTCACCGTGGGCGGCAACGGGGGCAACGGCCCGAGCGTCGAGATCCCGGTCCAGGGCGGCGGCTCCACCGTGCACGGCGGCGGCGACTCGTTCGACGTGAAGTCCACCGGGGACGGCACCTTCGAGGTGTCGGTGCCCGGCAGCACCGACCCGGCCGACACGGTCACCATCGGCCCTGACGGCACCCTGACCGGACCGAATGTCACCACTCCGCCGCCACCGGTCGGCAACGGCCCGGTGCAGTTGCCGTCGGCGCCCCTGAGCAACGGCACCACCGTCACCGGCGGCGCGAACCCCTTCGTGACCAGCCCGCAGGGCACGGAAGGACCGACGGCCGCCTTCAACAACGGCACGGCCACCACCACCAACGGGGCCGGCACGGTCATCACGCAGAACCCCGACGGCACCGCCAACTTCCAGTCCAACGTGCCCGCTCAGGGCGGCGGCAACCAGACGACCAACCTCGACATCGCCAACGACGGCGTCTCAGGCACCGTCACCACCACCGACGGCGGGGGGAACCAGAGCACGTTCAACGTCGACGCGGGCGAGAGCGGCGCCATCAAGGTGAAGGACGGTGGCGGCCAGACCACCGAGCTGGACGCCTCCGGCGGTTTCCAGCAGAACCACTCGCCCGTCCACGACTACTACGCCAACACCGGCGGCCCCGACTCGGTGACCGATCTCAACGTCTACGGCTACGAGGCGGTCACCAGCGCCATCAAGGGCGCCATCGGCAACCTCGCCACCGCGGGCTTCCAGATCGCGGGCGGCACCGACCAGCAGACCGCGCTGGAGAACGCCGGCATCAAGACCGGTCTCGGTGTGGGCAATTCACTGGCCAACAAGAAGCTGGAGAACGACTACATCTTCAAGACGAAGGCCCCCGAGGTGGCTCTTGCCATTCTCCCGACGAAGTTCATCGCCGGCATCAACAACAACGAGCACACGGACCTCAATCCGGCCCCCACGAAATTCCCCACGAACCAGTGAACCCGTCCGGCACCTGCCTCGTGTTCATGGTGCCTGACCGACAACGTAAAGAAATCCGAGCAGGAATCCAAGCAGCAGTCCGAACAGAAACGGGAGAATCCCCATGGCCGACTACATCGTCAACGACGAGAAGACCGCCGCCACCGCCGCCACCACGATGAACGAGTACGACATCGCGATCGCCCAGCTGCAGAAGATCAAGACCGATCTCGACACCCTGACGGAAGACGGCTACAACACGCCTGCGGCCCAGAAGGACTTCAAGCCCTTCGTCGAGGACTTCATGGCCAGCTACAAGCAGGTCACCGAGGGCCTGACCGGTATCTCCGCCTTCGTGAAGTCCGTCGGTGACGGCTTCCAAAAGCTCGACACCGACATGGGCGCCAGCCTCCGCGGCTAGTCCCCGCTCCCCCCTGACCCGGCCGGGCCGGACCCCAGTGGTCCGGCCCGGCCCCGTCGGGTCCCACCGTCCCCATCCCATGTGTGCCTCACGTGTGCCTTAGGAGCGCCGACCATGCGTCTGACCGTCACCGCAGTCGACCCGCAGCAGGGACAGACCGCGGACATCATGATCGAAGCCGATCCGGCGGTTCCGGTCGGTGAACTCGCCGAGGAGCTGCATCAGCGGCTGCGCGGCGGCACCCCCGAGGAGCCGCCGGCCCTCTTCCTGGGAACCACCCCGCTGCCGCCCGAACTCCCGGTGGGCACCGCCGAGTTGCGCTCCGGCAGCCTGCTGGCACTGGACGCGCCCGTCCTCGTGCCCGGCCGCGAGCCGGACGGAGTCGCGGAGCTGCGGGCGATCGGCGGCCCCGACGCCGGCGCCGTGTTCCGGCTGCCGCCGGGCGACTACGAGATCGGCTCCGCGGACGGCTGCCGGATCCGGCTCGCCGCCGACTCCCTCGCGAAGAGGGCCGCCCGGCTCAAGGTGACCGCCGACGGCACCGTGACGGTCACCCCCGTGAGACAGCAGACCCTGAAGGTCGACGACACCCCGGCGCCGGCCTGGACCCGCTGCCCGGCCGGCGCGGTGATCTCCCTCGGCCCGGTCCTGCTGGAGCTGGCCGCGCCCTCGGTCCCCGATGCCGCGCTGCAGCCCTCGCCGGACGGCGTCGGCCTCGACTACAACCGTCCGCCCCGGCTCCTTCCGCCGCCGGTGCAGAACCGGTTCCGGCTGCCCGCCCCGCCGTCCAAACCGGCCAACTTCAAGCTTCAACTCACCCTGATATTCGCCCCGCTGCTCATGGCGGCGGTCTCCGTCCTGATCTTCAACAACCTCAGGTTCCTGGTCTTCGGTCTGCTGTCCCCGATCATCGCGATCGTCGGCCAGCTGGCCAACAAGCGCCGCGGCAAGGAGACGTACGCCGAGCAGCTGGCGGAGTACGAGAGGAAGAAAGCCGAGCTGGAACGGGACGTGGACGACGCCGTCCTGGCCGAGCAGCGGGCCCGCCGCGCGGCGAGCCCCGACCCGGCGGCCACGCTGCTCATCGCCGCCGGCCCGCGCCAGCGGCTGTGGGAACGCCGCTGGCGGGACGAGGACTTCCTGCTGATGCGGGTGGGGGTCGCCGACCGGCCCGCGTACCTGGAGCTGGAGGACCCCGCCGAGGCCGAGCACCGCCGCCGGATCACCCGGACCACCCATGCCGTGCCGGTGGCGGTCCCGTTGCGCCGGGCCGGTGTCATGGGCATCGCCGGAGGCGCCGCAGCCGAACCTCTCGTACGCTGGCTGATCGCCCAGGCCGCCGCCCTGCACAGCCCCTCCGACCTGCGGATCTGTGTACTGTCCGGGTCCGGCGGCGCCGACCGCTGGTCCTGGGTGCACTGGCTGCCGCAGTGCGCGCCCCTCGGCGAGGACACGGTCAGCCTGATCGGCACCGGCGCCGAGTCCGTGGGCCGGCGGATCGCCGAGCTGAACGCGGTGATCGCCGCGAGGCGGGCCGCGGGCGACCGGGCCGCACGCGGCGGGGCGGTGGGTGAGCCGGACATGCTGGTCGTGCTGGACGGGGCCCGGCGGCTGCGCTCGCTCCCCGGCGTCATCCAGATCCTGCGCGAGGGCCCGGCCGTCGGCGTGTACGCGCTCTGCGTGGACGACGAGGCACGGCTGCTGCCCGAGGAGTGCCAGGCCGTCGCGGTGGCCGAGGCCGGCGGTCTGCTGCGGGTCGAGCAGGAGGGCGCCGACCCGGTCGACGGGGTACTGATGGACGCCCCCGGCCGGTCCTGGTCGGTGGGCGTCGCACGGGCCCTCGCCCCGATCCGGGACGTGGGCGACGACGCCGAGGAGAGTCTGCTGCCCACCTCCGCGCGGCTGTTGGACGTGCTCGGTCTCGAACCCCCCAAGCCGGACACGGTCGCCGCGGGCTGGGTCATCACAGGCCGCACCACCCGGGCGGTCCTGGGCGAGGGCGTGGACGGGCCGTTCGCCGTCGATCTGGCCGCCGACGGCCCGCACGGGCTGATCGCGGGCACCACCGGCTCCGGCAAGTCCGAGCTGCTGCAGACCCTGGTGGCCTCGCTGGCCGTCGCCAACCGCCCGGACGAGCTGAACTTCGTGCTCATCGACTACAAGGGCGGCAGCGCCTTCGCCGAGTGCGAGGACCTGCCGCACACCGTCGGCATGGTCACCGACCTCGACACGCATCTGGTGGAGCGGGCCCTGGTGTCGCTGGGCGCCGAGCTCAGGAGGCGCGAGCGGATTCTCGCCGACGCCGCCGCCAAGGACATCGACGACTACACCGACAAGCGCGACCGCCGCCCGGAACTCGGCGCCCTGCCACGGCTCGTCATCGTCATCGACGAGTTCGCGTCCATGGTCCGGGAGCTACCGGACTTCGTCTCCGGTCTGGTCAACATCGCCCAGCGGGGCCGCTCCCTCGGCATCCACCTGATGCTGGCCACCCAGCGCCCCTCGGGTGCCGTCACCGGCGACATCCGCGCCAACACCAACCTGCGGATCGCGCTGCGCACCACCGACACCTCCGAGAGCCGCGACATCATCGACGCACCGGACTCCGGCCAGCTGTCCCCGCGTACCCCCGGCCGGGCCTACGCGCGGCTCGGCCACGCGGCCCTGCTGCCCTTCCAGACCGGCCGGATCGGCGGTCGCCGCCCCGACACCTCGGTCGCCGAGGAGGACCGTCCGGCGCCCGTCCTCACCGAACTGCACTGGGAACTGCTGGGCGAACCGCTGCCCCGCGCCGCCCGGCAGGAGCGCGCCGTCCAGGCGGTGACCGACCTGGCCGTGCTGGTCGAGGCGGTGCGCGGCGCCGCCGAACAGCTCGCGGTGCCCGAGGCCCGCCGCCCCTGGCTGCCGCCGCTGCCCGACGCCCTGGTCCTCGCCGACCTCCCGGCACCGGCCGCCGTGGAAGGGCGCCTCGCCCCGGTCGCGTACGGTCTGGTGGACCTGCCCGACGAGCAGACACAGCGCGAACTCGCCTTCGATCTCGACGAGTCGGGCCATCTGCACATCATCGGCTCACCCCGCAGCGGCCGTTCGCAGACCCTGCGCACACTGGCCGCCGCCATCGCCGGGACGCACTCGTGCGCGGACGTTCATCTGTACGGCCTCGACTGCGGCAACGGGGCCCTGCAAGCACTCGCCCGACTCCCGCACTGCGGGGCGGTGGTGGACCGCGGCCAGACCGAGCGGGTGGTACGGCTGCTGACCCGGCTCACCGCCGAGGTCGGCCGTCGGCGGGGGCTGCTCGGCAAGCGCGGGGTGGCGGACCTCACCGAGCTGCGCCGGACCCTGCCCGAGGAGGAGCGACCGCCCCATCTGGTGCTGCTGGTCGACCGGTTCGAGGCGTTCGACCGCGACTTCAGCCTGTACGACCAGGGCAGTGTGATGGACAAGATGACGCTGCTGCTGCGCGAGGGCGCCGGGGTCGGGATCCATGTGGTGGTGTCGGGCGACCGGGTGCTCGGCCAGGGCCGGTACTCCTCCTCGACCGAGGACAAGCTGGTGCTGCGCCTCAACGACCGCAACGACTACTCGACGGTGGGCATCAGGTCCCGCTCGGTGCCCGAGGATCTTCCGGCGGGCCGCACGATCCAGGTCAAGGACGCCAGCGTCGCCCAGATCGCGCTGATCGAGCCGGACGCCGGTGGCGCGGCCCAGGCGGAGGCGCTCGGCCGGCTCGCCGAGCGGACCCGCGAACGGGACGCCGAAGTCCCGGAGGAGCGGCACCCGTTCCGGGTGGAGGTGCTGCCGGACCGGCTCACTTTCGACGAGGCCTGGCAGCGCAGGCAGCGCCCCGCCGAACTCTCCCCGCTGTGGGCGATGGTGGGCGTCGGAGGCGACGAACTGGTCGCGAAGGGTACGGACATGACCGCGATCCCGTCCTTCATCGTGACCGGGCCGCCGCGCAGCGGCCGGAGCACGGTGCTGCTCACGATGGCCCGCTCGCTGCTCTCGCACGGCACGAAGATCGTGGTGATCGCGCCCCGCAACTCCCCGATGCGCGCGCTGGCCGGGGTGCCGGGGGTGGTCGAGGTCTTCGAGGACTCCGATCTGGCGGTCGCGGACTTCCGGGCCGCGCTCGGCCGGGTCGACTCGCAGGCGGGCGGCATCCTGGTGGACGACGCCGAGATGCTGATCAACTCGGAGATCGACGGCGACCTGGCGGCCCTCGCGCGCGGTAACGCGGGTGACGGCTGGGGCCTGGTGGTGGCGGGCAACAACGAGGCGATGCTCAGCGGTGTCGCGGGCTGGCAGGCGATCGTACGGCGCAACCGGTGCGGCGCGCTGCTGGCCCCGCGCTCCATCGGCGACGGGGAGGCCGTCGGCCAGCGGGTCCCGTACGGTCTGATCGGCGCGGACACGGAACCGGGCCGGGCCCATCTCCACCTGGGCGACGGACGCTTCGTCACGGTCCGCGTCCCGGACACCAAGTCGGCCTTGTAGAACGGGACTTCGGGCACCCGCCCGCAGCAACCGACGCACGGAGAAGGGCCCGGGTTCTTGAACCCGGGCCCTTCTCGACGGCGGTACGGCGGACGCGGGCGGTCAGCCCGCCATGGCCGGCGGTTCCTCCTCGCCGAAGGCGAACGTGGCCGTGATCGCGTCGAAGACGTCGTACAGCTGGTCCGCCAGCGGCAGGTTCGGGCTGAAGCAGGTGATGATGAGCGCCCGCCGCTCGTCCGGTACGGGCACCACCGTGTGCATGACCAGGATCTTGTAGCTGACCCCGTCGGTCAGCGCGCCCTCCTCCACGCCCACAAGGCGCCCGACCGGGCCCACCGCGGGCAGCTGTTCCGTCGTGAAGGTGCGTGTCGTGCCCTTCTTCCGCTGCTTGCCGGCCGCCGAGAACTGCTGGGCGAGGGCGTACGCCGAGAAGTTCTCGCCGGGCGGCGGGGTCAGGCTGAAGACCATGACCCCGGCCATGAGCAGCCCGTCCTCGAACATCTGGGTGGTGCCGGCCGCGTAGACGGCACCGTGCCGCCGGGCGCCGTCCAGGATGCGCCGCAGCTGGCGGAAGGTCGCGTTGATCCGGTCCCGGCCGCCCTTGTCGGGGGTCTCGCGCAGGAGTTCCGCCCGCATCGGGGCGAGGCTGTCGCCGGAGAGGTCGTACTCGGTCCAGGTGTCCGGGATGGCGATCCCGAAGGTCACCGCGTCACTGCTCATGGCCAACTCGCTTTCGTCCGCTTGGGGTTGCATCACCGGTTCGTTGCCGCCGCTACTGGCCGTTGCCTTCTTTGAGCTGTTGGCCCATGTCCTGGTCGGCGTCCTCGAAGGCCTTCACGATGGCCTCGCAGGCGTCCCTGAGGACCTTGCCGTTCCGTTTCAGCTGGAACCGGCCGTCGTTCCACTTCTTGTCGAAGTTGTCGCCCGAGCGCTCCAGCGGCGGACCGACGTCGGCGGCGTCGAAGCCCGAGGCCTTGGTCTCGACGAGTTCCATCACCCGTCCCAGGAGGTCGCGTACGCGCGCCACCTCGTCTCCCGGCATGTCGATTTCGGCCATGGTCCCTCCCGGCTCCCTTTGTTCCACGTCATTCGGTTCGAGCTTCGCGTCGTCCCAGGAACGGCTGGGAATCCGGCACGGTTCAATGCCGATACGACCAACGCGCTGTGCACCGACGAAAGCCTCGCCGCCGCCGAGGCGCGTCATATCGGGCTGGGGGTGAACCGGAATTGAACCGTCTCCGTCCGCCGCTCGTGTTCCCAGCGCATCAGCTCAGGAGAGCAGGAGAGCAGGAGAGGACGGAGTGAGTGGATGGCGGCTTTATGGTCCCGTGCTCGGCAGAGAACGAGCGACGAGGCACTGATCCGGGCTCTCTACGAGGAACACGGCAGAGCCCTGCTCGCCTACGCGCAGCGGCTCACCGGCGACCGCGGCGCCGCGGAGGACGTGGTCCAGGAGACGCTCGTCCGGGCCTGGAAGAACCCCGATTCGCTGGTGAACGGCAAGGGCTCGGTGCGCGGTTGGCTGCTCACCGTGGCCCGCAACATCATCACCGACCGGTACCGGGCGAAGGCCGCCCGCCCCACCGAGGTCGCCGAGTCTCCGGGCAGACCGCCGGTGGAGAAGGACCACGCGGACGCCGTGGTGGACTCGATGCTCGTCATGGAAGCGCTCGACCGGCTCTCCCCGGACCACCGGGACGTGCTGAGAGAGATCTACTTCCAGGGGCGGAGCGTCGCCGAGGCGGCGAAGGCCCTGGGAATACCGCCGGGAACGGTCAAATCCCGGTCACACTATGCCTTGAAGGCATTGCGTGAGATGTATGCGGACAACAAACCGAGAACGGCGAAGCTCGTCGCACTGAAGGAGGTGGCGGCATGAGCATTCAGCAGCACGACAGCGAACTGCTCGGCGCCTACGTCCTGGGCGCGCTCGTCGAGCAGGAGGTGCTGGCCGTCGACGAACATGTGGCGTCGTGCCAGAAGTGCCGCGACGAACTGGACGGGCTGCGGGAGTTGGAGTCCGCGCTGGGCGAGGTGCCGCCGGAGGCGTTCCTCGACGGTCCGCCCGAGGACGGCGACCTGATGCTCCAGCGCACGCTGCGACAGGCCCGCGGCGAGCGCGACGGCGCGGAGCGGCGACGATGGAGCGCCATGGCGGCGGTCGCGGCGGTCGTGGCGGCGGCGGTGCTGGGCGGCGGCGTACTGATCGGGCAGAGCTCCGGTGACGAGAAGGTCGACGCACTGCCCTCACCGACGTCGACTCCCGTGGCCGGTACCAAGGTGGCCTCGGGCACGAGCGCCGAGACGGGCAGCACCATGGCGGTACGGGTCACCCCGGCCGCCGACTGGGTCCGGATCAACGCCGCGGTCAAGGGCATCCCGGCCGGCGAACTGTGCCGGCTGATCGTGGTGACCAAGGACGGCAGTCGCGAGGTGGCCGGCAGTTGGCTCACCGCCGACGAGGCGAAGGGCGCCAATCTCGACGGATCGGCGGCCGTGCCGATCGACGAGATCGCCGAAATCCGGGTGGAGAACGACAAGGGCACAGAATATGTGACCGCACGCATCTGAGAATGTGGCGAGGCCGGTCCGACCGCGTAAGCGAAACCACGCGGTCGGACCGCCCTTTTCTGGACCGGCCCTTTTCTGGACGGTTATGCCGAAGGGGCGGCCCGCACCCTGTGGTGCCGCGCCGCCCCATCCCCTTCTCATTTCTCGATACCGCGTTACTCCTTGACCATTTTTCCGTCCGCCTTCACCACGAACCACTCCCCGTCCAGCCCCTGCCCGTTGACGTCGCCGGGAGCCGCGTCGCCCACGTAGTAGTAGAGCGGCCAGTCCCCGTACGTCGCCTGGACCGCGCCTCCGGCGTTCTTGGCCTCGCCCAGCAGCGCCTTGTCCGTACCGGGCCCTGCCGTGGCCGCGGCGGTGCTGGTCAGCGCGGGCCATACGGCGATGCAGTCGGCGTCGCAGTTGCCGGCGCCCGCCTTGTCCTTGGTGAAGGCGTACAGCGTGCGGCCGTCCTGGTCGACCAGGATGTCGCCGAGGCCGGAGCCGGCCACCTCGACCGACGTACTGGCGGAACCCTTCCCCGAAGAGGAGGCGCCGCCCGTCTCCTTCTCACTGTCGGCTCCGCCGCAGGCGGACAGGCTCAGCAGGGCGAGGGGAATCGCGACCAGAGTGATTCGTGCGCGCATGATTGTCGACCGTCCTTGTTCAGTCAGGAATCCGGATGGGAACTCGCGAAATCGCGTTGCGGATTCCCACACGTGCGCGCGGCAGGAGTGGTTCAGTTGGGCCACGATCCGCACTTCTCCGGATCTCCGTTGAACCTTCCCGGGCTCACGCTCGTGGACCGGTCGTGAATCGAATCCGTTCTCGACGTGTCCTCGGAAGGGG
The DNA here is from genome assembly GCF_053593675.1 of Streptomyces sp. NPDC002156. Classification (NCBI taxonomy): domain Bacteria; kingdom Bacillati; phylum Actinomycetota; class Actinomycetes; order Kitasatosporales; family Streptomycetaceae; genus Streptomyces; species Streptomyces sp. NPDC002156. Next base: position 28,411 of record NZ_JBSFDA010000084.1, read on the forward strand.
AAAGAAAATGCGCGGTTTCCCGATGGCGGCCGTAGTCGCCGGCGTTCTGCTCGTCGGTGCCGCCGGCGCGCCGGCCGTGGCCGACGACCATGCCGGCCACAGTGGCGCCGCCACGGTCTCCTCCTCGGCTCCCACCCGGCTGACGTCCGTGTCGGCGGGCGCCCCGGCGATGTCACTCATCGCCCAGCTCGACGGCGCCCAGGAAGTGCCCGCGCCCAATGGTCCGGCGGTCGGCGACCAGGATGGCAAGGCCGTCGCCCTGATCAAGGTCAAGGGCGACCGCATCACCTTCGCCCTGACCTGGAACGGCATCGACACCCCCACCCTCGGCCACATCCATGAGGGCAAGGCAGGGGCCAACGGCGATGTCAAGGCCGGTCTGTTCACCACCGTCATGCCCGCCGGTGTCCACTCCGCCGCCGGCCAGACCGCGATCACCGACGCAGCCCTCGCCGAGCGGCTGCGCACCGACCCGAGCGGCTTCTACGTCAACCTGCACAGCGCGGAGTTCCCCGGCGGAGCGGTCCGCGGCCAACTCAAGCCGTTCGGCAAGGCGATCAACCCGCTCAGCATCATCCGAGGCGGCAAACTCCGCGCTCTCGCCGACGGCGGCCAGGAGATCCCGGCCGACGACCCGGCTGCCGCGGGTGACCCGGACGGCCACGCCGTGGCCTTCGTCTACCCGGGCCAGGGCATGGTCGGTTACTCCGTGGCCTGGGTCAACATCGCGGCCCCGGTCGCCGGCCACATCCACGAGGGCGTCCTGGGCAAGAACGGTGAGGTGAAGGTCCCGCTCTTCACCACCCCCGCCCCGGAGAACATCTTCGCCCTCTCCGGCGCGGTCCCGGTGCCGGACGCCGCGACGGTCCAGCAGCTGAAGAAGAACCCCACAGCCTTCTACGCCAACGTCCACACCGCGGAGTTCCCCGACGGGGCGGTCCGCGGTCAGCTCTTCCGCTGAACGCGGCCTTGCGCGGCGTGGACGTCGTGCAGGACGACGCTCACCGCACCTGTCGGCGTACGAAGTGGTGGAACAACCCTGTGGCGTCGGCGAGGAGTTCGTCCGGCGGCCCGGACTGGACGATGCGGCCTTCCGACAGGACGATCACCCGGTCGGCCTCCATGATCGTGGACAGCCGGTGGGCGATGACCACGCGGGTCGCCCGCAGGGCGCGGGTGCTCTCGGTCACGATCCGCTGCGTGTGGTTGTCCAGGGCGCTGGTCGCCTCGTCCAGGAAGAGGATCCGCGGCCGCCGGATCAGGGCCTGCGCGATCATCAGGCGCTGTCGCTGCCCGGCCGAGAACGTGCTCCCGTTGTCCGACAGGACTGTGTGCAGTCCCATGGGCAGTCGGTCGATGTCGTCGGCGAGGCCGGCCATCCGGGCCGCTTCCCGCACCTCGTCCAGGGAGTACGCCTCCGCGCCGCGGATGTTGGACAGGACGGTGCCGGTGAACGGCTGCGCGTGCTGGAGGACGACGCCGCACTGGCGGCGTACGGCGGTGAGGTCGAGCGCGGCCAGATCCTGGCCGTCGTAGTGGACCGAGCCGGTCTCGGGTGCGGCGAAGCCGAGGAGGAGGCGCAGCAGGGTCGACTTTCCGCAGCCGCTCGGGCCGACGACGGCCACGAATTCGCCGGGGCGGACCCGCAAGGTGACGTCGTCGAGGACGGGTGGTCCGTCGGGGGAGTAGCGGAAGGTGGCGCCGCGTACGTCGATGGCACCGGTCAGTTCTCCGGGGTGGCGGCTGTTCTCGGAGATCTCTGGGGGCTGGGTGAGGATGGGTTCGAGCCGGCCGAACAGCGGGATGACGGCGCCTGCGGAGGTCAGGGCGGTGACGAGCTGTGCGGTCGCGGTCAGCTGAGTGGTGAAGGACACCGTGAAGGTGAGGATTCCGTCGACCGGCATCGCGTCTCTGGCGGGTCCGGCGAGCAGCGCGAGCAGGATGAAGGTACAGAAGGGGACATAGGCGGCGCCGAAGGCGGTGACGGCGTTCTGGAGCCGCCGCACTCGTCGGCGTATGCGCTGGCTTTCGATGAAGTCCCTGGCCCAGTGGGCGTACGCGTAGTTCTCCGCCGCCGCGACGCGCAGTCTGGGCAGTCCGCGCAGGGTCTGGAAGACCTTGTTGGTAAGCGCGTTGTCGAGCTTCGCGAGTCTGCGGTGCCAGGTCAGTTCCCGGGCGCCGATGACGGAGAGGACGGCGGCGCTGAGGGCGACCATGGTGGCGGAGAGCAGGGCCAGCGGTGGGCTGTACCAGAGCTGAAGCGCGAAGTTGACCGCGACGAGCAGGACAGCCTGTACGACGGTCATGGCCACGCCGGAGACGACCTCGCCGATCCGGCTGACGCCGAGCGCCGCGCCTGCGAGTTCACCGGTGGAGTACCGGCCGAAGAAGGAGGCCGGCAGGCGCAGCAGCCGGTCCCACACACCGGCCTGCACAGTGGTTTCGAAGCGTCCTTCGACGCGCAGCACGGCCAGGTTCCGCACGATGCCGAACCCCATGGCCACGAGGCCCGCGACGATCACGGCGAGGCACGTCTGGATGATGAGCGGGCGCTGTCCGTCGGGCACGAACCGGCCGAGGACCTGGCCGGTCGCGATGGGTACCAGGAGTCCGAGCGCGACGGCCGCGAGGCCGGCCGCGGTCAGCCGCAGCAGGTCGGCACGGCAGCCGTGCAGGCCGTACGAGAACAGCAGGCGGGTGACGTTCCCCGTGCCGTCGGGGAGCGGCCGGTAGAACGTGACGGCACGGGTACGCAGTTGGCCGGCGGTCCGCGCGGTGACGCGGACGCGGGGTCCGCCGGACGGGTCGGCCATTTCGTAGTGCCCGCGCCGGCGGAGGAGCGCGACCGGCGTGTCGCCTTCGCGGAGGAAGCCGACGAGGGGCCCGATGTCCGTGTGCCACCAGGTGCCGGTGAGGTCCACGGGGCGGCTGGGCAGACGGGCGGTCTGTGCGATCCGGACGATTCGGTGTACGGGGTCGGGGTGCGGGGCGTGGTCCACGGCGCGGTGGGTCGGTGAGGCGGTGATTCCGGCCGCCTCGGCGACCATCTCGACGACGACCGCCGCCGCGTGTTCGGCCTGCGCGGCGGTGGGGGAGCGGGCGGAGGAAGCAGGAGCGGAGGCGGAGGCGGCGGTTGTCGTGCGGGGGCCGGGGTTCCTTCTCGTGTCCGGTCCGGGGGCGGACGAGGGCCGGACGTGCTCACGGAGCGCGTGCACCGCCTGGTCGAGAGCGGCCTCCCTCGCCCGCCGGCCGGCGGTCAGCCGGGCCTCGTCCTGCCGGTCCTCTTCGATGACGCGTCGGCTGAGCGCGGACATCAGGTGTGGCCGGAAGTCGTCCAGGTGCCGCCAGAGCGAGCCGTCCGACAGCAGGCGCGAGGTCGTACAAGCGGCCACCACGGCGGTGGGCTCGCCGCGCACCCGGTCGTGTGCGCCCATGGGCGTGAACCGGCCTGCCTCGGGCGGCGGCAGCGCGCCGTCGTCGGTGCCCGCCTGTCCGCTCACCACCCGGATCCAGGTGACCGCTCCGGCGGACGGAGCGGCCGCTCCGGACTGGTGGGCGCCGAGTTCGGTGTGCGCGTCGGGCGTGATCCGGACGGTCCGCTCGGGTGGGAGCGGTGGCGGTGGCTGTCGTACGGCGTCGAGCAGGGCGCTCAGACCGGCGTCCAGGGCGGCGGCAAGGGCAGACCTGGAGGACGCGGTGGACGTGATGAACGCGTCGGACTGCGAAGTGCTGTGCGGCTCGTCGTGCCGTTGGTCGTGCCGTTCGTTCGGCGCCGGAATCAGTTCGGCGGTGCGGACCCGGTACAGCGCGCATCCCGGCGCCGCCCTGCCCGTCAGCACATGCCGGTCGCCGTGCGGCAGGGAGGGCAGCAGCGCGCCCGGCTCGGCGCGGCCGAGGAAGCGCCAGTGGCCCCGTCCGCCGGCGTCCGCCGCGAACAGGTCCAGCGCTCCGCCGGTCACCAGCCAGAGGGTGTCGTCACCGGACAGCGTCGACGGGTCCGTCGACGCGAGTTCCAACATCTGGCCGTAGTAAGCGAGTTGCACGGAAACCAGCGGGTCGGGACCCTGGACAACCGCGTCGGTGCCGGTGCCGCCGGGGTGTCCGTATCCGTGTCCGGTGTCGGGATCGGGGCCGGAGAGCAACTCGGTCATGTCAATGGCCCTTCACCAGGTCTGCGTAGGGACCGGCGGCGCGTATCAGCTCCTCGTGGCGTCCGCGCTCGACCACCCGGCCCCGGTCGAGGACGATGATCTCGTCGCTGTTCCGTACGGTGCTCAGCCGGTGCGCGATGACCACGCACGCGCAGCCGCGTCGGCGCAGATTGCCCTCGATCACCTGCTCGGTCTCGGCGTCCAGGGCGCTGGTCGCCTCGTCGAGGACGAGCACGCTGGGCGAACGCACCAGCGCACGCGCGATCTCCAGGCGCTGGCGCTGGCCGCCCGAGAAATTGCGGCCGTGCTCATCGACCGGGGAGTGGATGCCGCCGGGCCGGCCGGCCACCACGTCCCACACGGCGGCGTCCCTGAGGGCGGCGACGACCGCGTCGTCGGGGATCGACGGATCCCACAGCGTGACGTTGTCGCGCACCGTTCCCTCGAAGAGACAGATCTCCTGGTCCACGAAGGCGACCGAGGCGGCGAGCGTGCCGCGTGAGACGGTCGTGTGGGGCTGCCCGTCCAGCCGGATCTCGCCCGACCAGGGGGTGTGGAGACCGGAGATCAGACGGATCGTCGTCGACTTGCCGCTGCCGGAGCCGCCGACGAGCGCCACCTGCTGTCCCGGGCCGACGGTGAAGGAGAGGTCGCGGAGCAGCGGCTCGGCCAGGGGCGCGTAGCCGAAGGTGACCGCGTCGAACTCCAGCCGGCCGCCCAGCCGGCGGATCCGTTCGGGTTCCGGCCGGGCGAAGACCTCGTCGGCCGGGAAGTCCTCCACGTCCTTGAGCCGCGCGACGGCGGCGTTCATGTCCTGCACCCGGGCGGCCACCGCGGTCAGTTCGTCGACCGGCCGGGCAAAGCTGGTGATCAGGGTCTGGAAGGCGACCAGTACGCCGATGGAGACCGCCCCCTCCACCGCGCGCAGGCCACCGACGAGCAGTACCAGCGCACTCGCGACGACGGCGAGCGTGGGTGCCGCGGTGGCGAACACCGCGCTCGGCGTGAACAGCCGTTGCCGGGCGTTCACCGTGGCCGCCTGATGGCCTGCCCACCGCTGGAAGTACGCGCTCTCGCCACCGGTGGCCTTCATGGTCTCGATCAGGTGCAGTCCGTCGAACGACACCTCGTAGAACTTCCCCTGGTCCGCGACGAGTTTCGCCACCGCGCTCTCCCGGCTGCGCACCACGGCCCCCAGGGCCACGGCGTTGAGCAGCGCCAGGCCCACTCCGATCAGCGCGAGCCGTACGTCGTAGGCCCACATCAGCGCGGCGTACACCACGATGACCACACCGTTGACCAGCACGCTGACCAGGTCCTTGGCCACGGTCTGGGCGACCTCGCCGTTGGTCTCCAGCCGTTTGGTGACCTCCGCCGGGCTGCGCTGGCCGAAGAAGGAGACCGGGAGGCGCAGGAGATGGCGCAGGAACCGGGCGTGGCCGAGGGCCGACGAGGCCAGTTGTATGCGCAGCAGGTAGCCCTGCTGGAGCAGGGTCAGGCCGAGCGTGACGACGACCACGACCGCCATCCACCCGAAGAACGGCCGCAGCGACGAGGTGTCGGCGCCGAGCAGAATCGCGTTGACGACGGCGATGGTGAACGTCGGGGTGGCGATGCCGATGAGGACCAGGAGCAGGCTCGCGACCAGACCGATCAGCAGGGCCCCGGAGGTGCCGTGCAGGCGGGTGCGCACGTCGGCGAGGAGCCTCGGCGGCCGGCCTCCCGGGCGGAAGCCCGGCCCCGGGGCGAAGGTGAGCGCCACGCCGGTGAAGTCGGCGTCGAACTCCTCCGGCGACACCACGTACCGTCCGCAGGCCGGGTCGTTGATGAAGGCCACCGGGCGGCCGAAGCGGCGTCCGGTGCCCTCCCAGACGACGAAGTGGTCGAACTTCCAGAAGAGGACGGCCGGCGCCTCCGCGTGGGTGAGGGCGTCGGCCTCGGTCTGTATGCCCTTGGCGTCCAGGCCGTAGTGGCGGGCGGCTTTGAGGATGTTCGCGGCGTTGGACCCGTCCCGCGACACTCCGCACACCAGCCGGAGTTCCGCCAGCGGGACATGGCGACGGTGGTGCGCCAGGACGATCGCGAGTGCCGCCGCTCCACACTCGGTGGCCTCCATCTGGAGGACGGGTCTGGTCCGTACCGGGTGTGGCCACGGACGTGCCGGAAGCGCGGGCGGCGTCCACGCGGTCCGTTTCCGGTGGCGGCCGGTGGCTGCGCCGATGCCGAGGGGGAAGGGGGTGCGGGCAGGAGCGAGGGGGCGGGGAGGCGCTGCGGGCGGGTCGGGGCGACGGGCACTCAAGGCGACATCATTTCGATCGGGCGGGCAGGCGGCAGGGAGATCGTCGCGGTGACGAGACTTCCGGAGACCAGCCGGTCGGGCGGACCGGCCCAGGTCGACCAGGCGTACCCGCTGACCGTCCGGTCCGACGCGCGCAGGGCCACCGCCACCTTCGCCACCGGTCCGTCGCGGGTGACCTCCGCTGCCAGCTCCTTGCCGAGGAGCGGGGCGATCTGCGTGCTCGTGTCGGGGGTGTGCTGCACGAACAGAACCGTTCCGCGCAGTACGCCGAAGGCCGAGGCCGGTACGGAGCGCACGGTCAGGTTCACCTCGGTTCCGACACCGACCGCGGTGCTGCGCTCGGCCGGCACATAGGCCACGGCCATCAGCGGGTCGTCCGTCGTCTCGACGGTGAAGGCGTTGGCGAGCGTCGTCCCGTTGGTGACGAACTGCCCCGGCTTCGCCAGTACGGTGGTCGCCCGGCCGGCGACGGCGGCGCGCACGGTCGTCCGTATGCCGTCGCCGGTGGTGACGGTGGCCACCGGAGCCCCGGCGGCGAAGCCCGTACCCGGTTGGACGAGCAGCTCGGTGAGCTGACCGGCCGCGGTGCTCTGCAGCGGAAAGGCCGGCTGGGCGATGGCCAGGACCCCCGTGGCGGTGACATCACGCGGCACGGTTCCGGCGAAGGCCCAGAGACAGCCGGACGCCACGACGGCAGCGAGCCCGGCCAGCACGAGCCACCCGCCGGGCCGAGTCAGGCGTACGGGGATGTCCAGGGCCTCCGGGGCGTCCAATCTGGCCAGCGCGGTACGGCGGAACTGCACGGGACTCTCCTCCTGTCCTTCCTGGGTGGTGTGGCCCCGAGGGGGGCCGGACACCGCACGATGCGGTGCCCGGCCGGGTCGCTCGGTTCGCGGGTGGCGACCCGCGTGTCGGCGGGGCTGCTGGTTACTGGAGGGCGCCGCCGCGATGGCCGCCGGCGATGCGCTTGAGGTCCGCGTCGCTCAGTTCGCGGGTGGCGATCCGCGTGTCGGCGTTCGGCTTGTCGGCGGGCTTGGCGGCCTTGGCGTTCTTCTTGAGCTGGACCATGGCGTACTCCTCTTTCTCGGTTTTGCCGGTACTCGGTTTTCCCGGCGCCTGACCGCTTTCGCGATCGGCTGATGACCAGAGATTCGCAGTTGACGGGGTGCGTGCCATCGGGGCTGCCCTCAGGCGTTACGTAACGTCGGGGCGATCCGCCTGTCTGCGCAGTTCAGCGCCCCGTGAGACGGGTGTGACCGCTGGGGCGCGAGCGAGGGCGCGGAGTGCGAGTGAGACATGAGGCATCGACACATCGACACATCGGGACATCGAGCCTGGAAGGCCATGAAGATCAGCGACCGGTCTGTGGGCAGGAGGGAGTGGCTCAACCGGTCTGTGGCAGGTTGCGCGCGGCCCAGGCCGCCAGATGAGCCCGCGACCGCAGGTCCAACTTCGTTCTCACGCTGGACAGATGGGATTCGACGGTGCGTTCCGAGATCCGTAACCGGGTCGCGATCTCGACATTGCTGCTTCCTTGCGCGACGAGCGCGGCCACTTCTCGTTCCCGGGCGCTGACCGTGGGCGACGGCGCGGGCTCCGGGGCCGGCCGCACGGCTCCCTGGCGCAACGCGTAGCCGACGACGCCGGTCGGCGACAGCCGCCGCCCCTGGGCGAGAGCGCGGTCCGCGTCGCCACCGCGCTGCCGGGCGCGTACGGCCTCCACCGCGTCGGTCAACAACTGCTGCCACCACGGTTCGTCATCCTGCGAACCCAGGGCCTGCCGCAGACTCTCGGCCCCGCCGGCCAGCCGCAGTCCGCGCTCCGCGCGACCGCTGCGCAGCGCGACGATCGCCAGCCCTTCCAGCAAGTAGGGGGTGGGCCGCGCATGTTGATCGCCCAGGGCCTGGAGCCCGGCTGCGAAGTGCGTGGCCGCCGTGACCAGGTCGCCCCTGCGCAGCTCCAGGGTGCCCGCCGTGTGCAGGACGTTCGCCAGCCGGGTCGGTTCGCCACTGCCGCGACCGCGGTAGATCGGCAGGATTTCATCGAGCAGCGCCGCCGCCCTGTCCAGGTCGCCGCTCAGCATCGTCGCCCAGGCCAGATTGTGCCGGCAGATCGCGATGCTCGCCGGGTCGCCGAAATCCCGCAGGAGTTCCAGACACTCCGCGAAGTTCGCGGTCGCTTCCGCGTAGTTCTCGCACACCTGATGGGCAAAGGCCAATGCGGTGAGGGCCCGGCAGCGCAACGGCCGGTGCGCGTCCCGAGCCAGTTCGACAGCCTGCCGCGCGGACACCAGGGCGGCTTCGTGGTCACCGAGCCAGGCGGCCTGCCACGCCGACTCCTCCAGGGCCAGAGCCCGGTACGTCACGGGCACGCCCTCGACCCGCAGAGCCCCGGTCAGCTGTTCACGGCTGTCGGAGATGATGCCCCGCGCGGTGCGGCACCGGATCAGCGTGGCGGCCAGCAGCACCTCACGAGGGTCGGCCCGGCCGCGTACGTACTCGATGGCGAAGAGCAGATTGGCCTGCTCCGCGAAGAGACGGTCGGCGGTCGGGCGGTCCATGGTGAACTGCTCGGCCTGCGCGGACGCCAGGGTGGTGAGCGCGGCCACCAACTGCTCGGCGGCGAGATCCCACTCACCGTGGGCGAGGAGCTGTTCCCGGGCATAGGCCCGTACGGACTCCAGCTGCCGGAACCGCGCGCGGCCCTCTGTGCCCGCCCCGGCCCCTGCCGTCACCGGCGTCAACAGCGACTTGGACTCCAGTCCGGCGATCAGCTTGATGACCGGCTCCCCGAGGTCCGCCGAGACCGCGCCCGCCAGATCGAAGCCGAATCCGCCCGGCAGCACCGACAACCGCCGCAGCAGCGCCTGTTCGGCGGGGCTGAGCAGTCCGTAGCTCCAGTCGATCGCGGCGTACAGACTGCGATGTCTGCTGTCGGCGTTTCTCGTGTCGGAGGTCAGCAGGGAGAAACGGTCCTGCAGCCGGTTGAGGATCTCGTGCAGCGGCAGCAGCCGTACCAGCCGCGCCGCCAGCTCGACGGCGAGCGGCAGATTGTCCAGCCGCTCGCAGATCGACCGCACGGCGTCGCGGTTGTCGGGAGTGACGGCGAAGGCCGCCGCCACACCAGTCGCTCGGTCCGCGAACAGCTGCATCGCGTCGTCCACGGCCAGCTCGGCCACCGGAAACACCTTCTCGCCGGGCAGCCGCAGTGTCTCCCGGCTCGTGGCGATGACGCGCACTTTCGGACAGCGCGGCAGGAGCGAGGCGATCAGCGCGCTGCACGCCTCGACGAGGTGTTCGCAGTTGTCCAGGACCAGCAGTGCGTTCTTGCCGCCCAGTGCCTCGGCCAGCGAGTCCTCCAGAGCCCCGCCGGGCTGCTGCGTCGCACCCACGGCCTCGGCCACGGCCTGCGCGACGAGGTCGGAGCGGCTGATCCCGCCCAGCTCGACCATGTGCACCCCGTCGGAGAACGCCTGGCGCACGGCCACGGACGCCGCGTACTGCGTCGCCATCCTGGTCTTGCCGACCCCGCCGGGACCGAACAGAGTGATCAGCCGGTGGTGCCTGGCCAGCCGGGCGAGCGCCGCCGACTCCTGCTGCCGCCCGACGAAGCTGTCCAGCCCCGCCCGGGGCCCGGCACCCGCGCCTCCCGACTCCGTTCGGTCACCGCCCGCCGTCCCTGAGCGGTGCCGGTACGCCCGCTGCCGACAGGCGTTCGAGCAGTAGAGCCGCGTTCGCCGTGATTCACTCGCCGCCGGTATTCCGGCGGAACACACCACGCAATGGGATAAGTGCGACACGACGATGCGCTCACTCCACTCTTCCGTGAACCGAATGCTCCGCGTTACGGCGCGCGTTGAGCTGCGTCACGCTCTAAACGGAGCGCAGATCCGAACGGCTCACGTGAGCCGCGTCACACGGCCTGGTGCTTCCTCCCGCACTCCGGCGCCGGTCCCTCCTGACGCCGCGGGCGCCATTCGCGGCGCGAGGACGGAGCGGACGTGGTCGTCGGCGGGTTCGCGTGCTGATGTTGAACCGCCCCCCGGGTTCTTGACGAATATGCAGGTCAAATGGGGTCGACTCCTCCGGGAGCCGACCCCTTCCTGTTTCCCGTGATGCGTCCGGCGCTTCTCGCGGTGCGGCGGGCATCCCGTAGGACCCGCAGCGTGCCCAGCAGCGGAGGGCTCGCTGAACCGTGGAGCAGCGCCGCTCCGCGTGCCAGTGCCGCGTCGGCGGTCAGGAGTTCGATCTCGACGAACGCGTTCAGGAGTGCCCGGCCGGGGGCCGGGACCTGGGCGGGCAGTTCACGGGCCGCCTCCAGGGCGGCCAGGGCCGCACTGATCTCGTGTTCCACCAACTCGCGCAGCCCCGGCGGCTCATGGCCCGCCGCGAGGTCCGTCGGTGTGACCGAGAAACGCGCCAGTGTCCGGGCCGGAATGCCCGGCCGCCCTTCCGCGATGTCCTCGGCGAGATCGTTGACGAAGTCCAGCCGTTGGCTGCCGTCGATGAGTGTCCGGCACATCGCCCGGTACGGGCCGTCGTCGTCCTCGGGACCCAGCAGCACGGCCACCAGCATGAAGGCGGGCAGCGAGTAGGCGTCCACGTAGGCCTGGTAGTCGGCCTCGGAGTCGAAGCCGGTGAACTCCAGCTCGGCGCCGGCGGTGGCCAGATACTCCTCGACCGCACCCCGAAGCCGTGGATACGCGGCGACGGTGTGCAGCAACGTGCGGATCAGCGGATCGTCGGCCACCCCCGTCTCCAGTGCCTTGTGCACCCGCTGCTCCCAGGACGCCCACGCCGCGATCCGCTGCGGCTTCGGGCCGGTGTCCAGCAGGTTGTCCCCGTGGTGCATCACGGCCGTCGCTGCCACCACGTGCGGCAGCACCGACGGCGGCAGCAGCAGACGGGCCGCCAGGTACGAGCTGCGGCGGAACCGTGCCACCAGCCTGCGCGCGTCGCCGTAGTCGTTCCGCAGCTCCGGTGTCCGGACCCCGGCCGCGGTCAGGCTCCGCTGCCACGTGCGCATCCCCGTCACCATCCCGGGCAGTCGTAGCGCCCCAGCTCCAGCGGGGTGCACTCCAGCATGCCGGTGACGTTGAACTCGTACACCTGCTCGGGGTGTGCCGCGATGCCGTGCACCGTGAAGCCCTTGCCGTTGTTCGTGATGTCCTGCGTGTGGGTTCCGTCCGAGTCCACGTAGGTGACCTCGAAGGCCTTCCAGGTGCAGTCCTTCGTCCCTGACGTGACCTGGATGCGCAGGCCTCCAGGGGTGGCGCCGTTGCCGAGGTCGATCTTCTTGTGCGCGAAGTACGGCTCGCCGTAGTGCTCTTCGTCCTCCCCGGTCAGCACGGGGACGCTGGTGGAGCGCGTCACGTCGAAGAGCATTCCGGCGTAGCTGCCCTCGCCCTCACCGTGCGTGATGATCACGGTGTTGGCCTTGGCCGGGGTGCACCGGACGTCCTTCATCCGCATACCGTTGACGACGAGGGCGGCCTGCCGGTCGCTGATGAGGTCCGCCAGCCATGCCTCGGAGTAGCCCCACCACTGCGAGTCTGTCGAGAGTTTCCAGACGTCGGAGTAGAAGACGCCACGTCCGTGATGGCCCTCGCTGATCGGGCGCAGGTCGGGGGACCAGCCGAGGATCTGCTGCTTCTCCTGACCGGAGAACGGGGCGTTGTAGAGCGAGGCCTCGCCGTTCTCGGTGTCCTGCCGGACACTGGCGGAGAACGCGGGCCCCTCCCGGTCGACCTTGTCGTCGGCCTCGCTCGCCACCTTCGCGTCGTGCTCCGAGGTCAGCCAGTCGACGCCCTTCGTCAGCAGGAACAGCACGAGCGAGCTGACGACCACCCAGCCCACGCTGATGCGGACCTTCCGGTTCCGTCTGCGCCGGTCCGTGTCCGCCGCGTCGGGGAGGACACTCTCGATCACCTCGTCCACGAACGATGAGGGCGCGGCGGCATCCGTGGGGTTGGCGTCCGCCGTGGTTCTGTCTGGCATGCGAGCAGCCTTGGGGGTAAGTGGCCAGGTGCAAAAGGGAAGTTGATGCTATGCCACGCCTCCGAGTGCCCGCGCACCAGTGACCGTCAGTCGTCTGCGCCCTCCGCGCCCTCCGTGCTCTCCGGTCCGATGAACTGCATGTCCAGGTGGATCTTGACCACGTCGCTGAGGAGCCCGGTGCCGAAGTCCAGGCCGTAGTCGCTGCGGCGGATCTCGCCCGTCGCCTCGAAGCCGGCGTGGTTGCGCCGGTCCAGGGGGAAGACCGCCACGCCGCCCAGTTCGACGGCGAACGTGATCGGGCGGGTGACGTCCCCGACGGTCAGGTCTCCCTCCATCGTCCAGTCCTCGTCCGCCCCGGACACACGGGTCGAGCGGAACGTCATCGTCGGGCGCTTCTCCACGTCGAGCAGGTCGGCCGAGCGGGTGTGCGCGTCGCGGTCGGGGTTGCCGGTGTCGATGGAGGCGAGGGCGATCTCGGCGCTCACCCGCACGTCGGCGGCCGTCTCGCCGACGTACAGGGCCGCCTTCAGGCCGGTGAACCGGCCGCGCACCTTGGTGATCCCGAGATGGCGGATGGTGAAGTTGGCGGCCGAGTGGAGGGTGTCGAGTTCCCAGTCGCCGGGGGAGAGGGGCAGATCGCTGACGGAAGTGGCGGCGGTGGCGTTCGTGGCGTTGTCGTTGCTCATGGCCTCAGCGTGTGGCCCCCGCGGCGGGAGAGGGAGGCCTGGCCAAGGGTGGTAGTGGCAGGGCCATCCTCCGTGGCGGCGCCCGCTGTACGTTCGACACGTGAGCGCCAACGAGTTGGGCACCTTCCTGCGCACCCGCCGCGAAGCCGTCACCCCCGCCGAGGTGGGGCTGCCCCCGGGCGCCCGCCGCCGTACGCCAGGGCTGCGCCGGGCCGAGCTGGCCACCCTCGCCGGTATCAGCGTCGAGTACCTCACCCGGCTCGAACAGGGCCGCGACCGCAACCCGTCGCCCCAGGTCCTCGCCTCGATCGGCGAGGTGCTGCGGCTGCCGACGGCGGACCGTCTGCTGCTGCACCGCCTGGCCAAGGAACACGGAGAGGGCCAGTCGGTGTGCCAGTCGGTCACCGCACCGCTGGTGCGCACGGTCCGCCCCACCCTCCGGGCGCTCCTCGACGGGCTGGAGCCCGCGCCGGCCGTCCTGCTCAACTGGATGGGCGACATCGTGGCGTACACCGAGGGCTACGAGCGGTACGCCCGCCCGCTGGGCCTGCTCGACGGGGATCCGCCCAACGTCCTGCGGTACCTGTTCACCGACGACCGGGCCCGCGCGGTCTACCCCGGATGGGAGCGGCAGGCCGACGAACAGATCGCCCACATGCGCGACGAGACCTCGCTGAACGACCCCCATGTGACCGCCCTGGCCGAGGAACTCGCGGCGGCAGGGGCGCCGTTCAGGGACCGGCTCACCGCCGTTCCGGTCACGCCCGCCCGGTTCGGGACCGAGCTGGTGGACCACCCCGAGGTGGGTCGACTGCGTCTGTCGTACGAGACGCTCGTTCTCCGCGACGAGGGCCAGCGACTGGTGGTGCACATCCCGGCCGACGAGGCCACGGCGACCGCCCTCGACCGCCTCAACGGCCGCAGGCCGGGCGCGCTGCGGGCGGTGAGCGGCTGAACCCTGGTCGGCGCCTCGCCGACCAGGGACTTTATTCGGCCCTGTGAAGGCGTACGCCACCCTGCGGAAGCCGCGCTCCCTCTAGGCTGCTCCCCGAGCTTCTGAACAGTCGGGGCAGTGAGCGGACAGCGGTCTACGGGAGGGCTGACCTCATGAGCAGGGTCTGGTTCATCACCGGTGCGAGCAGTGGCCTCGGGCGGGCCGTCGCCGAGGCGGCGGTCGCCGCGGGCGATGTGGTCGTCGGTGCCGCACGGCGTACGGGCGCCTTGGACGGCTTTGTGGCCGCCCATCCCAAACAGGTCCAGGCACTGCGCCTGGACGTCACCGACCTGGCCGCGATCAGGACCGCCGTGGAGGACACGGTCGCCTGGCACGGACGGATCGACGTGCTCGTCAACAACGCGGGGCGTACACACGTCGGTGCCTTCGAGGAGACCACCGACGCCGAACTCCGTGCCCTGTTCGACCTGCATGTGTTCGGACCCGCAGCGCTGGTACGGGCCGTGCTGCCGCACATGCGGCAACGGGGCTCGGGCACGATCGTGCAGATGAGCAGCGCGGGCGGGCAGGTGTCCACGCCGGGCTTCGCGGCGTACAGCGGGACGAAGTTCGCGCTGGAGGGCATGTCCGAGGCGCTCGCGGCGGAGGTCCGCGGGTTCGGGATCAAGGTGCTGATCGTCGAACCGGGCGTCTTCAGGACCGAGTTGTTCGACAGCGCCCGGGCGGGCACCAGCCGGGACCTCGGCGCCTACACCGCCACGGTCGGCGCGGTCCGCCGCATGGTCGCGGAGAACGACGGCGCCCAGCAGGGCGACCCGGCGAAGGCGGCGGCCCTGATCCTCGCCGCCGTCGACGCCGAACACGCCCCGCTGCGCCTGCCCCTCGGCGACGACGCGGTCACCGCCGTACTCGACCATCTGGAAGGCGTACGGGGTGATGTCGCCGGCTGGGAGAAGCGGACGCGGGCGACGGCGTTCGGGGATGCCTGAGGCTGGGAGCGGTGGATCTGCGGATATCAGGCGGGCGCCAGGCCCGTCTTGAGTCCCGCCCCGCACAACGGCACCACCGCCGTCCGCGCCCCGAGCGCCCCCTCCCGTACCGCCGCCCAGCAGGCCACGCCGGTCGACTCCACGTACAGGCCCTGTGACGCCAAGTCCCTTTGCGCGTGCCGGATCTGATCCTCCGTCACCGTGAGGAACGTGCCGCCCGAGTCGCGTACCGCGCGCAGGATCTGGCGGGCGCGGGGCGGGTTGGGGATCGCGATGCCCTCCGCGAGCGTGGGGGAGGGCGGGGGCGGGGCGCTGCCGGTCAGATCGGTGGCGCCCTCGGCCCAGGCGTGCGCCAGCGGGGCGACCGCGGCGGCCTGGACGGCGTACAGGGCGGGGCGTCGGTCGATGAGGCCTGCCCCGTGCAGCTCGGCGACGGCGAGGGCCGCGCCCAGCAGCAGGGTGCCGTTGCCGACCGGGACGACGAGCACCTCGGGGAGCCGGCCGCCCATGTCCTCCCACAGCTCGTGGACGTACGTCTTCGTGCCGTGCAGGAAGTACGGGTTGTAGACGTGGGAGGCATAGAAGGTGCCCGGGGCGTCGGCTGCCGTGCGGGCCGCTGCCGCGGCGGCGTCCCGGTTCCCGTCGACGACGTGGACCCTGGCCCCGTGTGCCTCGATCTGCTCCAGCTTCTTCGCGGAGGTGCCGTCGGGGACGTACACCGTGCAGGGGAGGCGGGCGCGGGCGCAGTACGCGGCGATCGCGGTGCCCGCGTTGCCGCTGCTGTCGGCGATGACCTGATGCGGGTTCAGCCGAAGGGCGAGTTCGGCGAGGAGTACGGCGCCGCGGTCCTTGAAGGAGAGGGTCGGCATCAGGAAGTCGAGCTTTGCGGAGATGCCGGGGCGGAGTTCGACGAGAGGGGTGCGGCCCTCACCGAGGGTTGTGGTGGGGGTGGGGAGGGGGAGGGTTTCCGCGTAGCGCCAGAGGGAGTTCACTCTGCCGGTGAGGGACTTGAGGGGGGCGGGGGTTGGTGCGAAGTCGAGGTCCAGGGGGCCTTGGCAGAGGGGGCAGCGCCAGGTGAGGGTGCCTGCGGGGACGCGGGTGCCGTCCGTGGGGCAGTAACAGTCCGGCAATGGGGTCATGCACGCAGAGTAGTTGCGAGCCCGTCCGGTTTTGTCTCGCCCCCGCCGCCCCTACCCGTCCCATCCTCGGGGGGGGGGGGCGCCCCCCCCCCCCCCCCAAAACCCCCA
>NZ_JBSFDA010000085.1:0-44468 GCF_053593675.1 Streptomyces sp. NPDC002156
AGCGGACCCGGTGGCAGGGAGGGAACCAGGGCTTCTGGGTGGCGGAGGCGGTCTGGGTCACCCACTCCTCGGGCGTCGGCCGTGCCGTCGCCGAGTTGCTAGTTGGCCTCGGCCTCGGTCCCGGAGTCGGCCCCCGATCCCGACTCGGCGACGGGTGCCGCCGAGGCCGCCGCCGCGCGGTGCAGGCAGGCCGGGGCGAGCAGACAGCCGCAGCTGATCGCGTCCGCGCTGGTCACGACGCCACCGGGGGCGTGCAGTACGAGGTCGGTGTCGTCGTCGACGGCGATGCGTACGGTGTCACCGTCGACGACGACCGGACGGCCCGCCAGCTTGGCGACGCCCGCGTCCAGCCGCTTGCGGAGCCGGGGCGTCAGCGCTTCGACGAGTTCGGCGGTCACGGCCGGTGCGACCGGCGGAAGATGCGGGCTCATGCGATCTTCTCCCCTACCCAGCGGGCGAGTTCGAGCGGGCCGAGGGCGGCGACGGGCATGCCCGCGGCGACGAGCTGTCCCGCGACGCCGGTGGAGTACCGGGGGCGCCCCGAGTCGTCGAGGCTCGCGCAGCCCAGCACCTGGCAGCCCGCCCCGACCAGCGCGCGCACTTCGGCGAGCAGCCCGCCGATCGGGTAGCCCTCCTCGAAGTCGCTGACCACCACGACGAGGGTGCGGGACGGCACGGTGACCAGCTCGCGGGCGTGCCGCAACCCCGCGGCGATGTGGGTGCCGCCGCCCACGCTGACCTCCAGCAGCAGCGACAACGGGTCCTCGACATGGCCGGTGAGGTCGATGACCTCCGTGGAGAAGGCGAGGAAGTGCGTGGACAGGGCCGGCACCCCGGCCAGCACCGAGGCGGTGAGGGCCGCCCAGATCGTGGACGACTCCATGGACCCGGACACGTCTGTGACCAGGATCAGCCGCCAGTCCGCGGAGCGCCGGGCGCGCGTACGGAAGACAGGGCGCTCCGGAATGACCTGCACCGTGCCGTCCGAGCCGCGTCGCGCGGTCGCGAGGTTGGCGCGCAGGGTGCGGGGCAGGTCGAGCCCGCCGCCCGGCCGGCGACTGGGGCGCGGGAGCGTGGTGCCGTGCAGCGCGGGGCGCAGCCGGGTGGCCAGTTGCCGGGTCAGCTCCTCGATCAGGCGCCGGACGAGCGGGCGCAGGGCGGCGAGCCGCGCCTCGGGCAGCCCACCCGCATGCCGGAGCACGGTGCGCAGGAGGTCGACCGAGGGACGCACGCGGTCCGGATCGAGTTCGGCGAACACATCCGTCCGGCCCGACGCGGCCGCCGCCAGCACCTCCTCCCGGACGCCCGCCCCGAACAGCGCGGCCAACTCCTCGGACCACTCCCGCACACCGGGGTACGGCGTCTCCCTGCCGCCTCCGCCTCCCAGGCGGCCCCTGCTGCCCTCGCCCCGCCCGTTTCCGTACAGCTCGTCCAGCGCGGTGGCCAACGAGGCGGCGGAACGCGGCAGTTGATCCGTACGACGGCCGAGCAGGAGCCGCCAGCGGTCGGCGGGGGCGAGACGACGCTCCTCTGAAGGGGCCGGGGCCGCCGAACCGGGGCTGCTCGCCGTACCGCCTGCGTCGGCTTCCGGGAGCCCGGTCGCCTGCGGCGGGGGCAGCAGCCCGAGCGTCCGGAGCGTGGCACGCGCCGCGAGGTCCGCACGGGTCCAGGCGGCGAGGGCGCCGGGGTCGATTCCCCCGGTGTCGGCCGCTCGTGTGATGGAGAGGCGTTCCTCGACGGTGGCGAGAAGCCGGTCGCGGGCCGCCGGGCTGAGCGTGTCGAAGCCTCCGCGAAGCGCGGGGAGCCGGTCGAGGAAGGCCCGGTCGGACAGCTCCGAGACACGGTCGAGGAGGGGATCCAGCGCGGGGGCCGCCGCCTCCAGAAGCGGGCCCGCCGCGGTGAGCAGCCCGGTGAGCCGGGCGGTGAGCGCGGACCGTGCCTCGGCGTCGCCGGCCGAGTCGATCCAGGAGGCCACCAGATCGCCGAGCACCCGAGGGTCCTCGTGGCCGAGGAGAACACGTACGGCCGCGGCGGCGCCGCGCATCAACGGGGAGCCGTCGGCGGCCAGCCGGGCGAGTGCGTCGGTGAGCCGGATGCCGCCCAACAGGTCGGCACGGTGGGCGAGTTCGAGCAGGGCACGGGCGTCGGTGGGGTCCTCGGAACCGGTGAGCCCGTCCACCTGACGCACCGCCGCTGCGGTGAGCGATCCGGCCACGGCGACCGCCCTCACCGTACGGTCCTCGTCGGCGCCGAGCCCGGCGATGTGACCGGCCCGCAGTCGGTCCAACAGCCCCAGACCGGTGAGGAGTTCGGGCAGTGTGCCGGACTGCGGGAGGAGGTCGCCGACCTCGTCGAGCCGCTCGTCCGCGAGCGACGGCAGGCCGCACTCCGCCGCCGCCCGGAGACCCTCCAGGGTCTGCGCGGCGGTGGGTCCGCCCTCGTCCCGCTCCGTGCGCAGCCGCTCGCGCAACTGACCCTCGGCGGCTTGGGCAAGGGTGACTCCACGGACGCCGGCCGCGCTCAGCACGGCCGCCGTGGCAGGCGTCCAGCGCACCTCCCAGCGCGAGGTCAGCGCCTCGGCACCGCCGGCGCCGACGACCTCCTTGGCCTCCGCGTACGGGACTCCGCACACCGTCAACCGGCGCAGCAGCAGCTCACGGCGGCGGTCCAGGTCGGAGCGCAGCGGGTCGAGGCGCAGATCCCGGGTGCCGCCGGGGCCGTCGCCGCCCGGCCCGGGCAGCCCCAGCGCCGACAGCTCCGCCTCGACAGCCGGAACGAGACCGCTGCGGGGCGCGCCGGGTGCCGGGCGGCCCGCGCGCGTTCCGACGAGCACCCGTTCCATCGCCCGGGCGACGGCGCGGCCACGTCCGTACGGCTCGCCCTGCGCGAGCACCGTCTGCACCGCCTCGACCAGCTCGCCCCGGCCCGCTGCGGGCAGCCCGCGCAGCCGGGCGAGATCCCCGGCGAGACGGCTGATCTCCCGTGCGTCGGCAGGGCCCGACGGATGACCGAGGGCGCGCAGTTCCGCACACACCCGTACGGCCGCGCGCGTCAGTGCCTCCTCCAACGCGGCCGGATCGCCCGCCGCGCCCAGCACCAGGTGCTGCCACTCCGGATCCCGGATGCCGGCCGGATAACCGGACCGCTCGTCCAGGAGCGCGTAGGCGTAGGGGATGAGCGACGTCGTCCACCGGCGGCGGTCGGGCTCGATGCCTGTGCGTTCGGGAGCAGGCCTCGTATCCGATGACACCAACGCCGGGACGTGGAAGGCGCCGACGAGTACGGCGGCTCGCTCACCGTTGGCGGTGGCCTCGGCCAGGCAGGAGCGCATCCAGCGCTCACGCCGCAGATCAAGCTCGGGGATCCCACCCGAGGCGGCCGCGTCCTCACGCAGCGCCCAGCCCGTCAACAGGGCCGCGCGCCGCAGGGCTTCGGGCGGCGAGCCCGGCGCGGCGGCCTCGACGAGACGGTCCCAGAGATCTTCACCGGGACGCCCGGTGAGACGGTCCCGCAGAGCGGCGGCGAGGCCGGAACGTCCGGATTCCCCAGGGGTGTTGACCGGCTCGGGGGCGGTGGGGCTGTCGAACGGCTTGGGTGCGTCGACGTGGGGGCCGTCGAGTTGCCCGGTCGTGCCGGCGGGCTGGGCAACGCCGGCTTGCCTGGGCTTCTCGGCGTGTTCGGGGCCGCCGAGCTGTCCGGGGATTCCGGCAGGGCCGGAACTACCGGACTCCCCAGGCGGGTTGGCGTGTTCCCCGTCGGGGTCGGGAGTGCCGACCGGACCAGTTCCGCCGGGCAGCTCGGCGCCGCCAACAGGGCCGGTGCCGCCTGGAGCCTCTGGCCCGATGGAGACAGCGGGGGAGCCGCCGGACGGACCCGGGTCCGGCCCCGTGTTCGCACCCGGACCATCATCCGTACACGGGTCCGGACGCATAGCCGGGGCCCGGCCGGTCTCGTCGCCCGACCGTGCCGGAGCGGACCGTCCCGCGCCCCACGCCCTGTCCGCCAGCGGCAGATCGCAGGCGACGACCGGAACCCCGTGCCGCGCGGCCCAGCGCACGGCGGCGAGTTCGGGGGAGAAGTCGGCGAACGGATAGAAGGCCGGCCCCTCGCCGTCGGACACGTCGAGCGGTGCGGCGGCGAGGGCGACCGGGGCCCACGTCTCCTCGTGGCCGAGCCAGGGCAGCCATTCCTGCATCTCGCCGGGGAGTTCGACGAGCAGCACGTCCGGCTTCGCTTCGTCCAGCAGCGCGGGCACCGCGGCGGCCAGGGAGGGCGCGTGGTGCCGTACGCCGATGAGGTAGGGCCCCGTCGGGTCGGTGAGGGCCGCGACGGCGTCGTCGGGGGAGCGGGGCACGATGGTCAGCCCTCCAGCACGGTGCGCAGGTCCCACAGGGTGTGCCACGTGGCGGAACCCTGCTCGGCGCGGCGCCGGACCGGACCGTCCCAGTAGCCGCGCAGCCGGGCCGCGTCGGCGGGGTCGTCCTTACGGACCACGCCGAGGAGGTGACCCGGCAGCAGCCCGAGGACATCGCGGTCGCCCGGGAAATAGGCGGCGGCGAGTCCCAACGCACCCGCGACGGACACGGCTTCCGCGGTGCTCATCACGGTGGACGGCCGTTCCACCTCCCAGCCTTCCGCCGACCGGCCCTCCCGCAGATCGCGGAAGGCGGTGACCAGGGCCTCCAGGACGGCGTCGTCGACCCGGAAAGGTGCCCCGGCCCGCTCGACGGAGGCCCGCGCCTGGCTGCGTACCAGCGCCGTTTCGGCGTCGAGGTCCGCGATGGGGCCGACGGTCTCGAAGTTGAAGCGGCGCTTGAGCGCGGCCGACATCTCGGAGACGCCCCGGTCACGCAGGTTGGCGGTGGCGATGAGGCTGAAGCCGGGCGCGGCATGCGCGAGGGCGTCCTCGGTGCCCGCCAGCTCGGGGACGGCGATCCGCCGCTCGGAGAGCAACGAGACCAGGGAGTCCTGCACCTCGGGCAGACAGCGGGTGACCTCCTCGACCCGTGCGATTGCGCCCCGGGTCATCGCGGTGAGGACAGGGGAGGGCACGAGCGCCTGCCGACTGGGCCCCTGCGCCAGCAACAGGGCGTAGTTCCAGCCGTACTTGAGCTGGTCCTCGGTCGTGCCCGCCGTGCCCTGCACGACCAGACCGCTGGTGCCGCACACCCCGGCGGACAGCAGCTCGGACAGCATGGACTTGGCGGTACCGGGCTCGCCGACGAGCAGTAGACCGCGCTCACCGGCGAGCGTGACGACACACCGCTCGACCAGGGCCCGGTCACCGACGAACTTGCCCTCCACGACGAGGCGCCGTGGCACACCGTCGGGTACCTCGGCGTCGTCGGGCAGCCGCAGGGCCTGACCGGCGCTGCCCATGACGAAGGTGACGACGGCGCGAGGGGTGAGCCGCCAGGCGGGCGGGCGCGGGCCGCCGTCGTACGCGGCGAGGAAGGCCAGTTCGGTGGCGTGGAGCTCCTCGGGCGGGACGATCTGGCGAGTCGTGTCGGGGGCGAGAGCGGTGGTCATCGGCGGCCTTCACTTGTTGCGGGTGTCGCGGGTCGACAGCGCGAGGACGCCGTCCGGCCGGCTCGGGTGGTGGTCATCGGCCGCTCTTACGGGTGGCGCGGGTGGTGAGTTCCTCGTACGCGGGCGCGTCACCGTCGCGCACACGTGCCCAGGCGCGGGCGAACAACTCGGGCACCGGCATCATCGGCACGGCGCGCAGGCGGTAGCCGACCGGCTGGATGCCCTCCTTCCATGTCTCCACCGGCAGCGCGGGGGACCTGAGGTCGAGCCAGCCGCAGGGCAGGAACAGGGTGCGTCCGGCCCGTGGCCGTTTGGCCTCGACGACCAGGTCGGTCGCGGCCAGTTCGGTACGGGCCTTCTTGATACGGGCGGGCTTCCAGCCGGTCCAGCGGGCGCAGTTGCGGTCCGTCGGGTCGGGCAGGGCCAGCAACTGGAGGTAGAGCGCCGCCGCGTCCTCGCTCAGACCGTGGGCCGCGGCGACCTCGGTGACGAGCGCGGGCGCGCTCACCGTCGGGTCCTGGGCGTGGCCGACGGGCCCTTCGGGGTCGGTGCCGGCCGCGAGGGTCCGGGCGAGGTCGTCGCCGAGGATCGCCCGCAATGACCGCATCTGGGCATCGAGCCCGTCCAGCAGCCCCGTGACGAGCCCGAACACCGCGTCGTCCGCCCCGGTGAGGGCGGCCGGGCGTACCAGGACGGCCTCCCTGTCCTGGTACGAGGAACGCAGCACGAGCGCCTCGCCGACAGGCGTCGAGCCCTGCGCGTCGGCGCCTCCGGTGGCGGGCAGCCCGTACACCTTGCGCAGTTCGGGGGCGGTCGAGTGGCCCGTCATCGTGAACTCGATGTTGAGGTCGAGCAGCAGTCCCGGATCGGCGAGGCGGCGGCGCAGGGCTGCCAGACTCTCGGGCAGGGCGGCGCGCAGGGGGTGACCGTAGGGCAGGGCGTAGGCGAGCGAGGCCAGGGCAGCGACGGCATACGACAGGTCCCACCGCCCCGGCAGGGCCTGCGGGTCCTGCGGGACGAAGTTGCCGTCCTTGTCGGGCCCTTGGACCGTGGTGCGGCAGATCCAGGGGGTGCGTCCCGGGTTGAGCACTGCCTCGGCCGAGGCGGCGGGGAGACCGGCGAGATCGGCCGCGATGTCCTCGGGCAGCCGGACGACGGAGTCGAGGCGCTCGGCCCACACCCGGCCCGCGGCAGCCGTGTCCGGCCCGGACGTCCACAGATCGGAGGGGTCCTCGGGCAGCAGGGCCCCGACCAGCGCAGCCCGGTCCTGCCTGTCGAGCGACGCCAACAGGCCGTTGCCGAGGTCGAGTTGGCGCGGCTTCAGTCCGATCGTGGCGAGTGTGTCGGTGTCGGGCTTCTGCGGTTGGCCGGCGAGCAGCATGGTGGCTTGGACGAGGCCCAGTCCGCCCCGGGTCGCGGCAGCGAGCGCGGCGGACGCTTCGGGCCGCCAGTGCGCCGCGCCCTTGTCCCGGATCAGCCGGGCGACATCGGCGAGCCCGTCGGCCGGGAACGCCGACGTGAGCACGGTCTCCTCCTCCAGTGTGAAGTGGGCGACGGAGCCGAACGCACCCGAGGGGTCGTGGTCGAGAGCGAGCCACCTGACCCGGTTGCGCGCGCCGTCGATGCTCTGGCAGCCGAGGACGACCACCGTGCGGCCGTCCCGACGCAGCACCTGCCCGGCGCGTTCCTGCTTGTCGTGCGGTTCGCACAGCATGATCTCGCGCAGCCCGCCCCCGGGCGCGGCGAGCGGGCCTTCAGCGATCGCCTCCAACAGCAGGAGCAGCGCCTCCCGTTCGGTGTCGGAGACGGTCGGCAGAGCGGCACGGTAGGCCAGGGGCCGCAGCACGGTCAGGAGCGACGGCCACACCATGCCGATCCTCGGGATCGTGTCCTCCTCGCTGAGCCATCCGTCGCCGAGGGCGCCGAGACGCGCGCGGTCGGGCAGTGGTGTGCCGTCGGCGGGCCGCCCGGACAGGACGTGGTTCACGGCCCGGATCTGGCGGAGCACGCTCCAGGCGTGGTCACCTCCCCACCACCCCCCGATCTCGCTGAAACCGTCGGCGGCGGCGCGCAGCGTGCGGTCGTCGCCGTGCTCGGGACGGTAGTCGGCGAACATGCCGTCGATCCGTCGCCGGTCCGCCTTGAGCCGCTCGACGGGCGGTGTCACGAAGGTGACGACCGACTCGGCGAGCCGGAGCGTCACCCGGACCAGGGCGGAGACGCCGGTGAGCAGCCGCTCGTCGGTGAGATCCGGCAGAGCCCGGGACACGGCCCGCCGCGTGACGTCTTCAGCGGTCGGCACGACGGGCTTCCCGCCGACGGTGGCCCCGACCCCACCGGCGGCGACCACCTGCGCCTGACGCTCGGCCAGTGCCCGCGTGGCGACATGCAGGATCTCCGCCGCCCGCTCGTCGGTGAGCGCACGCAGCACGGCCGAGGCCCGCTCGTCCCGGGGCCGCAGGGCGTGCCAGAACGCGACCGGCGGTACGAGCCGGGTGCCGGCGGCGAACTCCCCGCCTCGTTCGTTGGGCGTCACCTGGCCGAGCTCGCCGGCGTTCGAGGTGTCGCCCGGCGCGAACAGGCCGACCTGGCGGTAGGTCTGGACGGCGACGGGCGCCGCACCTCCGGGCAGCGTGAGCGCACCGAGCGGAACACCGCGCGACTGCCCCCGGACCCATCCCCGGGTGACGGTCCGGCCGTCCGGCGTTCCGGTGGTCGTCCGTGCCTCGGCGCCCTCGCCCTCCGTGCGCACCCAGCGGCCGAGCACCGTGCCGTCGGTGCCGAACGGGCTGTGCTCAAGCCCGGGTTGGAGAGGCAGAACCTCGCACTGTTCCTGCATCAGGGTCGCGTCCTCACGGATCCCGGACCGCAGGAAGGCGGGCAGGGACGCGCGCCCGTGCGTGCCCGTGGCCGGGTCGTACTCCAGCCAGACCTGCTGCTTGCCCTGCCTGCCCTGGCGCCAGCACGTCGTGCCGTCACCGATGACGGGCCGACCGGCCGGCACGATGGTGTCGCCCGCGTGCAGAGTGCGCCCACCGGTGGCACGACCGCCGCCGGGCAGCGGGATCGAGGGCGCTCCGGCGTCATTGCCGTACCAGTAAGGGAGTTGCTCGCCGCCGACGCCGAACACCTCGGACGGACGGGCGGACCAGTAGCCGAACTGTTTGCCGTTCTGCCGCCACACCACGAGCAACTCCCCGTCGGTGTACCGGAAGTGCGGACGCGTCCACTGGTCCAGCACGACGGGGATCCTCAGGTCGTGTTCGAGCAGCACCTTGTCCGGGCCGACGACGACCGCCCTGTGCGCACGGGCGAGAATCAGCGCGGGCCAGGCCTCGTGCACACTCACCGTGTCCTCGCGGTGCGCCTTGGTCTCGGCGTCCAGTAGCCGCAGCGCCTCATCAAGTGCGGGCCAGCCCAGCTCGTCCATGACGCCCGCGCGCAGGGTGCGGCCGAGCAGCGGCGCGATGTCGTGCGCGGCGACCCGTGCGACGGCCTCGGGGCTGACCTCGGCGGCCACTGGACGGAAGGGACGCAGCCGGTCGAGCGCCGTACGGGCCCCGGGCAGGCCCGTCGCGCCGGTGAACTCCGCAGCCGCGTCGTCCAGCCACTCGCGCAGTACGTCCCCCAGCACCGGATGCGTCGCGAGCGCCGTCGGCAGGTCGGACATCCCCCGGTTGCGGCCCAGGGTGCCGACCGCCGCGTACAGCCGAGGCCGAAGCCGGGCATCGGCGGCGGTGGCGGTCAGGTCGCGGCGGTCGGTCCCGGAGCCGAGCAGCCAGCGGTCGAGGGCCAGATGGACGTCGGTGTCGGCGGGCGGCATGGCGAGGGGGACGCCCTCGGCCGCGCACAGGTCCAGCAGGTCGAGGTCGGCGCCCGCCTGCCAGCGGCCGGTGAACAGGTCGACGGGCCGGCCCTCGGCACGCAGTCTCGGCACCATCCGCGCGACGAGCGCGAGCGTCATCGGCGAACGCTCGGAGACGGAGGCACCGTGCTTGCGGTGCGCGGACCAGCGGCTGAGCCAGCCCGCCGCGTCGACACCGCCCCCGACCTCGGAGTCGTCCTCACCGGTCAGCAGCCGGTCGGCGCCGGTCTCGGCCAGCAGCGCCAGCCAGAACTCGTCGTCCTCGACCTTGCGGCCCAGACCGGCCGGCATGATCTCCAACAGCCGTTCCCGTACGGCCGGTTGACGCTCGGCGAGGACGGTGAGGGTGGCCCGGTATGCGGTCCAGAAGGAGGCGGGCGCCCGTACAGCGGCGGGCGAGGCGAGCAGGTCGGCGAGGAGGGCGCACTCCTCGGTGACCCGGGCGAGGCCGGTCGCCTTGATCAGACCGCGGGCGTCCTGCGGCAGCGACGCGTACGGCGGCATCCCGGCCGCGCAGCGCTCCACCGTCAGCTGCCGGAACTGAGCCCACGCCTCGGCCGGATCGAGCCTGCGCGCCAGGTCCTTCACATGCTCCTTGAGCGCCTTGACCGTCAGCGCCCCGGCGAAGGCGAACTCCAGGAACACGGCCCGCTGCCGCTCCTCGTCCACGGCGAGCGCGTGCACCCGCTCGGCTTCGCGGGCCTTGCCGAAGAAGGCGGCGGCGTACGTCGTGTTCTCGTGCTGGAGGAAGATCCGCGCCGCCTGTTCGTAGAACGTGGGCAGGAAGTGAGGCACGGCCCGGCCGAGCCGGTCGCCGAGCGCGTCGAAGCCGTCCTTCGCGGTGCCCGGACGGGACTTGGCCTGACGCGCGAGCCGCTCCACGTCCTTGACCAGCGCGAGCGCGTGGTGTCCGTTCGCCGGGTCGTTGACCAGCGCCCAGGCGGGGAAGCCCAGCGTTTCCCGGCGCACCTGCCCGACCTCGGGGGCCTCCGGCTCGCGGACCAGACCGAGGAAGTCCAGGGCGAGATCCTCGGCTTCGCCGAGGGTGCCCGGCACCAGCCGGACGACGTGCCGCTCGTCGAGAGCGGGATGCGTGTAGGTGCGCACGGTGAGGGTGTCGGCGTCCTCGCGGGCGGTGCTGCCCACGGGCAGGACGGCACCGGCCTCCAGGAGCGCGGCCGTCGTGCTGTCGTCGTACGTCGTCATGCCGCCCGCTCCTCGTCCTCGATGTCCCGCCCCGCGTACAGCGAGGCCGCCATGCGCAAGCCCTCCGACCAGGCGACCGGGCCCACCTGGCCGAGCGTCAGCGCCCGGCCGGCACCGTCGGTCCAGGTCAGGGGGCCGGTCTCCGTCTCCTCGTAGCTGTCGTAGTCGCCGATCCAGACCCGGGCCTCGATCACGCGGCCGTCCTCCCGCACCGAGCAGACGGAGTTGCCGCCGCGCACCCGGAAGCCGAGCTGGGTGGCCCTGGCGTGCAGGAAGCGCAGTTCCTTGAAGGCCCCGCCCGCGTACTCCTCGACGACGGTCCCCTCAGTGTCGAGACCCGCGGGGCGATGCCACACCTCACGGAAGAGCTGCTGGGCGCGCTGCTCGACGCCGAGTTCGACGGCGAACTCCCGCAGGTCCTCCAGGTCTTCGAGGAGCACGGGGTGCGGGAGACGGACGAGGTCGGGCGCGATGCGCACGGTGTCCCCGTCGAGGTCGACGAGACCGAGCCCGCGGTCGAGGTCGGCGTCCCGCAGGAATCCGGCCACCTCGCCGTCTGGTCCAGTGACGACGACATCGCGCAGGGCGTGCTGCCAGGCCGGGTCGGGCCACACCCGGGCGAGGATGGCGAGGGGCACCGGAAGCGACCGCACCATCCACCGCTCCACGTCGGCCAGGCACTGGCGTTCGTGCCGTTCCAGCCACTCGGCGAGCTGCCGCAGCCCCACCACCGCCGGGTCGTCCGCGAGCTTGCCCGGCACGGACTTGAGCCGTCGGCCGGCCGCGTTGCGGCACACCACCTTCCCACCGTCCAGGCCGACTTCGTAGTCGCCGGCCGTCACCCACCCCATAAGTGCCTCCCCGCACTCCAGTGATCAAGTGACGGGAACTCTAGGCGAGACCACTGACAACGCCCTCCGGCCGTGGGCGGCGCCGGTCAGGACCGCCGTGAACGTGCCGCCAAGACGGCGATGTCGTCCTCGGCGGGAGCGTCCGCGAGCTGGGCCAGTACGTCGTCGAGGATGGCGTCGAGGGAGGCGCGCGGCGACAGTCGCAGCCGGGTCAGGCGGTGCAGCGAGACGTCGATGTCCTCGCCGCGCCGCTCCACCAGTCCGTCCGTGTAGAGCAGCAGCACGCCGTCCGGGACCGTCGGGCGGGTGAGCGTCGTGTAGCTGCCGAAGCCGGTGCCCAGGGGCGGGCCGGCGGGGACCTCGACGAGGGCGACCGTGCCGTCAGGGGAGAGGAACGCCGGTGGGAGATGACCGGCGTTCGCGTACGACATCGTCCGCCGGGCGGGGTCCTCCAGCGCCACCAGGCAGGTCGCGACCCGGTCGAACCCGGAGTCGGCGACCGTGCGGTCGGCGTGCGCGAGCAGCAGATGCGGGGGGAGGCCCGCCATGGCCAGGGCGCGCAGCGCGGAGCGGTAGTGGCTCATCGCGACGGCGGCCTCGACCCCGTGCCCCATGACATCCCCGATGACCAGCAGATTCCGGCCGTCGGGCAGTTGCAGACGGTCGAACCAGTCGCCTCCGATGAGGGCCACGTCGTCGGCGGGCAGATAGCGGAACGCCGTCCGCGCCTGCGGGTCCGGCGGCGCGGTCGTCTCGGTGAGCAGGGCGTGCTGCAGCTCCAGGGCCATGCTGTGCTCGCGGGTGTGGAGGGCGGCGCGCTCCAGGGCGCGGGCGGCCCGGTGTGCAAGGTCCTGGGCCACCGACACGTCGTCGACCGTGAACCCGGGGGAGTCGAACGCGCGCACGAGCGACAGGGTGCCCAGGGGACGCCGGCCCGCGATCAGCGGCAGGACGAGGACCGAGTGGACGCCGATGTCCCGGTAGGCGGTGGCCCGCCGCGCGTGCACGGCCCCGGACTGCCACTGCTGCTCGGAGATGCCGTTGCTCAGCCAGGGGCGGCCGGCGTCCAGGCAGGCGCGGATCTCCGTGCCCGGCGGATAGTCCAGGGTGTCGCCGAGACCGGCCAGAGCCTGTACCGCGTCCTTGACCCCGGGCACCGCCGCGAGGGCCGCCCGGCGCAGTCGCAGCACGCCCGGCGGCGGCCTGTGCGGACCGGCTTTCACATCGAGGTTCAGCTCGACCCCGGCCGCGTCCGCCAGGTCAGGCACCATGAACTGGGCCAGCTCGACACAGGTCGTCTTCACGTCGGAGGTCGTGCCGATGAGTGCGGTTGCCGTGTCCAGCAGGGTCATCCGGCGGTGCGCGCGCTCCAGCTCGTCCACGTGCTGCTGCGGGGCGCTGATCTCCAGGAAGATCCCGGCGAGCCCCAGCACCCGGCCCTGCCCGTTCTGGAGCCGGTGGTAGGTGGCGTGCCAGGCGCGGCGGGTGAAGGGCTGGTCCGCGCGTGTGTGCCCGGTGCCCACCAGCTCACGGGGCTGTCCGTCGTACAGCACCTGCCGCAGTACGCTCTCGGGCCGGTCGACGTCCGGCGACGCCTCGGCCAGGGTCCGCCCCAGGAGTTCCTCCGCCGACAGACCGCTGAGCCGGACCATGTGCGGGTTGACGTACAGGAAGCGCAGGTCCGGGTCGAGGACGACCACACCGGCGTCCGTGCCCTCGACGAGCTGGCGCAGCAGCCCGTACTCCTCGACCAGCCGGGGCAGGTCCGCGGCGCCGGGCCCGGCGAGCAGCGCGTCGACGTTCTCGAAGAGCAGCGGCCGGAATGCGTCCATGGCCACCGCACCTCTCGTCGTCGTAGCGCTTGCCGCACGGCAGAGACAATGATCGGCCTCCCGGGGGACTCATGCACGTCGAGACGGGCCGGGAACCGGCCGCACGACACGCGACGCGGATGTGCGGGCCCAGGGCCCATGCCGTGCGACACGGGCGGCCCCGTACGCGTGTCACCGGGTTACGGGGCCTCCCACAAGCGGTCGACGGACGCGAGGCAGGCGCCGGACCGGTCGGGCCCGGCGTCGGCGATGCCGTCCATGAACTCCTTCGGCAGCCCCTGCCCGCGGGCGCGCCCGCCTGGCGACTGGTCGTCCTGGCCTGAGATGCGGCTGCCCAGGCCCATCGCGCCTACTTGCCCTGCCGCTCCCGCTCCTGTTTGTCCTGCTGCAACTCCTTGATGCGCGCCGCTTCCTTGCGGACGTCGGCCTGCACGGAGCGCTCGCGCCGGAGCCAGCCGGGGTCCTCCTGCTTCAGCGCGTCGATCTGCTCGGTGGTCAGGGGCTCGGTGACCCCGCCCCGGGCGAGCCCCGCGATCGAGATGCCCAGCTTCGCGGCGACCACCGGACGGGGGTGCGGGCCGTCGCGGCGCAGGTCGTTCAGCCAGGCCGGCGGGTCGGTCTGCAGCGCGGTCAGCTCGGCGCGCGTGACGACACCCTCCTGGAACTCCGCGGGGGTGGCCTGGAGGTACACACCCAGCTTCTTCGCCGCGGTCGCGGGCTTCATGGTCTGGGAGGTCTGGTGCGTCGTCATGGTGCCAAGGGTATCGAGCGTACGAACCAGCGCCGACCACGGCGATCAGGGGACGAGGCGGGGCAGGTAGCCTGGCGCGGTGACTGGCTCGGAAGATTCCCCCGCGTTCCGGCTCGCGTACGTCCCGGGAGTGATCCCCGCCAAGTGGGTGCGGATCTGGAACGAGCGGCGCACCGACGTCCCCCTGACCCTGCTCCAGGTGTCCACCACCGAGGCGCACGACCTGCTGCTGGCCGGCGACGCCGACGCGGGCCTCGTACGGCTGCCGGTCGACCGTACGGTGCTCAGCGCGATCCCCCTCTACACCGAGACCACCGTGGTCGTGGTCCCCAAGGACCATGTCGTGGCCGCCGTCGACGAGATCACCGCCGAGGACCTGGCCGACGACATCGTGCTGTACCCCCTCGACGACACCCTCGCCTGGGAGAACCTCCCCGGCTGCCCCGCGCTCGAGCGCCCCGCGACGACCGAGGACGCGATCGAACTGGTCGCCGCCGGGATTGGCGTCCTCGTCGTCCCCCAGTCCCTCGCCCGCCTCCACCACCGCAAGGACCTCACCTACCGCCCGGTCACAGACGCCCCCGAATCCCAGGTAGCCCTGTCCTGGCCGGAGTCCCGCACCACCGACCTGGTCGAGGACTTCATCGGCATCGTCCGAGGCCGCACGGTCAACAGCTCCCGCGGCCGCCGGGAGGAACCAAAGACGGACCAGCCGAAGCCGAAGAAGCGCTCCGGCACGGCAAGCACCCCCCGCAAGCCCGCAGGAAAGGGCAGAAGCGCCCGGACCGGCGGCTCCCGCCAGGGCAAACCCCGCCGCAAGTAGGAGAACGGCCCCGGGGAGGCGGCGCGGAACGCGCCCCGACAGGGGCGCGGGGAACTGCGCGACCAGCCCCCACCGGCCCGCGGAGAAAGAACCGCTCATCCAGGCCCCGGCAACACCACGAAACAGTCCTGAACCCCACCCGGAACCACCGCACCGGAATCCGCAGCGAACTCGACCTCGTACAGCCCCGGAGCCAACACCCTCCGCACCTCGTACCGCCCGGGTGCAACCTCCCGCAGAACCAGAGAAAACGTCTCCCCGTCCTCCCGAGTCACCGTCGCCCGCACCCGCTCCGGCGCCCGAGCAGCCCCCACGACCTGCGCACGCAAAGTCACCGGCACCGAACAGACGTACGCGTCGTCGACCTCACTACTGATAGCCGACGCCACCCGCGCCGGCGGATCCGACGGACCACGCACGTCCATCAGACCCGGCGCCTGGAGACGCAGCAGCAGTTCGAGAAGCCGACCGGACAGCACACGCGGCGACTGGAGGGCGCCATGCGCCTCCGGCACGAACCGGCACCGGTCCTCCGGCATCGCCGGCGGCATCGCCGAGACCCGTGGCACCGCACCGTCCCCGTCCGCCAGTACCGCCGGGACCAGCGCCCCCGGCGGCTCGGCCGAGCAGACCACCCCCTGGCCGTTCCACCGCGCCGACTGGAGTGTGCCGCCCTGCCGGGTACCCACCAGAGGCAGCGTCACATGCTGGTGCGCGTACGCGGGAAAGCTCTCGGCGTTGTACGCGGCCGCCGCCGCGATCTCCCGGTGGAAGCCCAGGCCGTCACCCACGAGATCCTGGCGCACCCCCGGCAGCGGCGCCGCGTCCTCGATCCGGATGTGCCCCGCCCCGGTGTCGATGACCGAGTACACCGGCAGCAGTTGGTGCACCGAGGGGAAGCCGCGGGTCAGGCTCCGTACGCCGGGCAGGTGCCGGAATCCGTTGGCGAGCGTGTCGAGCGCGCGCACCGAACCGCGGTGCGGGGTGCCCAGGGTGATCAGCGCCCGGCAGTCGCGCCAGCCGCCCAGCACCTCGACGTAGTAGCGGGCGATCAGGCCGCCCATGCCGTGGGCGATGACGACGGCCTTGGTGTCCTGCGCGCCGGTCCGCCTCCGGAACTCGGCGACATGCAGGTCGATCTCCTCGGCCAGCCTCCGGGCGTGCACCCGGTTGTCCAGCCGCCAGTCGTACGGGAACGTCAGTAGCCCGCCGCCGGGACCGTCCGTCACGTCGAAGTGCCGGCGCACCCAGTCGACGGTCTGGGCGTAGCCCCTGCTCCGCAGCAGGCCGGGCAGCACGGCGACGTCGGGAAACAGCCGTGATGCCCTGACCGACGAGGTGTCGCAGCGCAGCGTCAGCGGATGCCCGGTGGTGTCCGGATCCCGCAGCTCGGCCAGGGACTGGAGCAACGGCTTGCCCGGCGCCCACAGCGGACCCGTCGGCCCCTCCAGGACACTGCCGAGGATTCCCGGGACCAGGACGATCGGATGTCTCACAGGACAACGCATGCGCCCGCCCCCACCGATCGGATGCGGAGGCCCCAGGTGCCCACCCCCGTGGGGCACCCGGGACCTCCTCCTCGGTACCTCGGACCAGTACCGAGGAGACAGGGGACAGGAAGGGGGGAGCCGGTTCCGGCCCGGCCCGGGGACTCCCTTCGCCCGATCCTGTTCCTCAATGTGTTCTCCATACATTCGACGGGACGCTCCGTACGCCTTTTGGGTCAGCTTTGTCCGATCTCGCCGTCCGGGGGAGAGATCCGGTGTTGCCAGGGCATATTTGGCAACACCGGGCAACAGGAGGGCGAGGGCGGGCAGTCGTGGGGCGTACGGACGACGTGGTGAACGGCGTGGCGGACGAATCGGCGCGGTTCGGCGGGGAGTTACGCCGCCGGCGGCTCGCCGCCGGACTCTCCCTCGCCGACCTGGCGGGCCTCGTGCACTGCAGCCGGGGCTACCTCAGCCGTATCGAGAACGGCCACCGCCGGGTCACGCGTGAACTGGCCGAAGGCTGCGACGACGCGCTGGACGCCAAGGGCGAACTGCTCGACCTGGCCCCCGAGTCCCGCGGCGACACCCTCGACGTACCGCCCGCGCGAACACCTGGCCTCCGGCGCGCGACCCCGACGCACACCGCCGGCGCGGTCCCGGCCCAACCCTCCCGGTACGGCGCCGAGTTCGACCGGCTGCTGCACCGAGGCGACACCAGCTACCTCGCCGGGCGCATGGAGGAGGCGGACGCCTACTACCGCCAGGCCTACCGGCAGGGCGCCGACAACCCCGAGGCGCAAGCGGTGGCCGTCGTACGGCGGGCCCGGCGCTGGTCCGATCCGGGCCGCGTCGACCACGAACTCCTGCACCTGATCCGGGAGACCCTGGCCACGCTCAAGAGCCGCGACGGCGCCGAGGCGGCCGGACTGCGCCTCCGTCTCGGCGCACATCTGGCGAAGAAGCTCTCCATGTCCGTCAGCGAGGACACCGCCTGGCCCGGCGCCGGACCCGAACGCGGCGCCGACCTGGCCCGGCGGACCCTGGAAGGCCTGGCCACCGGCGGCCAGGACGAGGAGACGCGTTGCGAGGTGCTCACCGAGTGCCGCTGGGGCCTGTACGACTTCGTACCGCCCATCGAGTCGCTGACCACCTCCCTGCGGCTCCGGGACTGTGCCCTGCGTGCCCGCTCCCCGTACTTCCTGGGTGAGTCCCTCGTCGCGCTCGCCATCGACCAGCTCCGCGTCGGCCGGGTGCACGGCGCCACGGGCACGGTGGCCGAGCACCGCAGACACGCGGCCCGTACGCGCAGCACCCTCGCGCGCTGGCAGCAGTGCACCCTGGACACCCTGCTCGACCTGTGGTGCGGCCGGTTCGACTCCGCCACCGACTGGATCTTCGGCGAGTCGCGGGAGATCGTCGCGAGCCTGGAGGCGGACCTCGCCGTACCCGCCGACACCCTGCTGCAGACCCGGCTGGGCCAGGTGTACTGGCTGCTCAGGGAGCAGGGCAGGATGGCCGAACTCTTCAGCTCCGGACTCGCCGACGGCGTCGAACGGCACGGATACTTCCCTGTCTGGCGGGCCGGGTTCGCGCTCGCCCGCTGCGAGGTCGGCGACCACGAGGAGGCGGCCGACCGACTGCTCGCCTTCCTCCGGGAGACCGCCGACTGCACGTCCCTCCCTCCGCACGGCTGGTCCGTACCGGCGCTGGTCCTGCTCGCGGAGGTCTGCGCGGGCTTGGACGCGCACGGCGGCTACAAGACCGAACTCGCCCACGCCGTACCGGTACTGCGCGAGGCGCTCACCCGCAGACCGGCGGGGATCGCGCTCGCGGGCTGGCCTGTCGTCCTGGTCGGCCCGACCGAACGAGCCATGGGCCTCCTGTCCTTGGCGGAGGGCGACACGACAACAGCCCTCGGCCACTTCCGCCAGGCCGAACGCCTGGTGGTCGGCAGTTCCCCACCCCAGACGGCCCGCCTCAGGGCCGACGAGGCCCGCGCACTCCTCCGCGAGAAGGACAGCACACGCCGGTCCGAGGGCATGACACTCCTCCGCTCGGCACTGGCGGGAGCGGAGACAAACGGAATGCGGCTACTGGCGGCGGAATGCAGGGAGTTGCTGGCAGGGGAGGGCCCATCTGCCACTCCCCAGCCACGCCCTTGACCAACCTGACCGGCTCGACGCGATCGGCCCGCAGGGCCGCTTCAGGGGCGCGGGGAACTGCGCGACCAGCCCCCACCGGGCCGCACCCGACAACGCACCGGCCCGACCCGTTCTACCCAGCCGTCCTCAAGAGCCACTCAAACGCAGCCCTGGCCATGAACTCCCCCTGCCCACCCCGCACCAACAGCTCCACCGAAGCGAACCCGGGATCATCGGCCTGCGCGGCAAGATACGGAATCGCGACGCACCGCATACCGGCCGCGCGCGCGGCAGCGGCACCCGGAGCCGCATCCTCCACGACCACACAGTCCGCTGGGGCCACCCCGAGCCGCCGCGCAGCCTCCAGGAAGACATCCGGCGCAGGCTTGCCGCAGGCGACCGCGTCCGAGGACACGACGGTCCCCAGATACGCGTCCAGCCCCGTGCCCGCCAGGATCGCCTCGATGGCCCGCAGCGCGGACCCCGACGCCACCGCCATGGGAACCCCCTCGCCCGCCAGCAGCTCCACGAACTTCCGCATCTCGGGATAGACGGGAGTCCCGGCCCGGGCCAGCTCCAGATACCGCCGGTTCTTCTCCGCGAGCAACTCCTCCACCGGCGCGTCCAGCCCGTACCGCTCCCGCCACAGCGTGACCGTCTCCCGGGTGCTGATGCCCACGGACTTCTCCTGGTCGGCCCAGGTGAAACCGGTGACGCCGTACACGGCGAGGGTCTGCCGGCTCGCCTCGTAGTAGTTCGGCTCGCTGTCCACGAGGGTGCCGTCGAGATCGAAGATGACCGCGGTGGTGCCGAGAGTGCTCATGGCTCCCAGGATGCCAAGGGGCGACGAAGGATCAGCAGGCAGCCGTACGCCCGATCGACTCCACCAGCGGCAGCAGCCGGTACGGGACCCGCTCGCGCAGCGCCACCTCCGTACGGGTACGGACCACGCCCGGCACGCTGATCAACGACTGGATCACGTCCTCCAGATGCGCGTTGTCGCGGGCCACGACCCGCGCGAGCAGATCACCGCCACCGGCGATCGAGAACGCCTCGACGATCTCCGGTACGGCCGCCAACGCGTCCCCGACCTCGTCGAGATGGCCCTGGGTGACCTCGATGTGCACGAACGCGAGCACCGGATGGCCGAGGGCGGCGGGCGAGAGCGAGGGACCCGTCCCGGTGATCACGCCGTCCCGTTCGAGGCGGTCCAGGCGGGCCTGGAGGGTGCCGCGCGCGACACCGAGAAGCCGGGCGTACTCGCGCACGCTGGTGCGCGGCTGCTCCAGCAGCAGCCGCAGGATGCGGGTGTCCAGCTCGTCCACGGCCATGGGGTCCCGCCTCCTCGTACATGGTCCGTTGGCTCGGCAGTGGATGCTCGCGGACCGAGATTTCTGTGCCAATGGCACAGCATATTCGAACTCACTTGAGCCACTGGTGGCATCAGTGCTCCAATGTCCCCGTCGATGGCGCTGCGGACCCCGCGGCGCCTTTTGCATGCCGATTTCGGATGGGTCAGATGGGGGCGGGACAGCAGTGCTGAAGAGGGTGTTCATGGCGCCGGACCCGGGCCGCGCACGGCTGCGCTTCGCCGCGCGGGGCGTGCTCGGCATCGGGCTGGCCGTCACCGTCTGCGGCCTCGCCGGACACTCGCTCACCGGGGCCGTGACCGGCGGCCTTGCCGCACTGCTCGCCCTGTTCACGGTCACCGACGCCACGGTGCGCGGGCAGGCGGTCACCACCGCGCTGCTGCCCGCCGTCGGCCTCCCGGTCCTCGCCGCCGCGGCCGAGCTGCAGGACCGCCCGGTCGCCCGAGGGCTGGTCTTCCTCGCCGTCGTCGGCGCGGGCGTCTACGCGCGCCGCTGGGGTCCGCGCGGCCACAGCCTGGGCGTCTTCGCGTTCATGACCTTCTTCGTCGCCCAGTTCCTGCACGCGGGACCGGAGCAGCTTCCCGAGCTGTACGCCGCCGTCCTCCTGTCCGTCCTCACCGCCTCGGCGGTGCGCTTCGGACTGTGGTGCTACGAGCGCCGTACGCCCCCGCCGGCGGCCCCCGTCGCCCCGGTCGGCGAACGGGGTCTGGCCCGCGCCACCACACGTCAGGCCGTCCAGGCGACGGCCGCCGCCGGCTTCGCGCTGGTCGTGGGCCAGTTGGTGTCCGGGGACCGCTGGTACTGGGCGGTCGGCGCCACCTGGTGGATCTTCGTGAACACCACCTCGCGCGGCGAGACCCTGGTCCGGGGCTTCCGCCGCATCCTCGGCACGGTCCTCGGCATCGGACTCGGCCTCGCCGTCGCGGTTCCGGTGGCTGGGGCTCCCGTACCCACCGCGGTGCTCGTCGCCGTATGCGTGTTCGGGATCTTCTACTCGGCCGCCGTGTCGTACACCTGGATGATGCTCTCGGTCACCCTGCTCGCCGAACTGCTGTACGGACTCCTGGGCGTCCTCGACCCCGCGCTGCTCGCCGTACGGTTCGCGGAGACCGGCGTAGGGGCCCTGGGTGCGCTGCTGGCCGTGCTGTTCGTCCTGCCGATCACCACGCACGCCACCACCGACGCCTGGATCCAGCGCGCCCTGCGCTGCGTCCACGCCTGCACCGCCGAGGCCACCGCCCGCCTCGCCGGTGCACCGGGCGCCGGTGCGTCCACCGACCCGGCGCCGCGCGTGGCCGAACTGGAGCTGCTGCTGGGGCGCGTACGGCTCTCGGTCGCGCCGCTCGTGCATCCGCTCAACCCCGCACGCGCCCGTAAGCGCCGGGCCCGCCGGGTACTGGCGCTGCTCGACGACTGCGCCCACGAGATCCGCGGCCTGGCCGCTGTGACCGCCGGCCCGGACGCCTCCCGCAACCTCAGGCTCGCCGCCGCCTTCCGGCGCGTGGAGACCGCCGTGGAGGCGCTCACGGAGGGTCGCTCAGACACTGTCACGGCCCCCGCCGACCGGCCCCACGCCACCGAGCCCGCCCTGGCCCATCTGCACGGCCTGGAACGGGCCCTGGCCGAACTGGCCAAGCCCCTGCGCGGCCCCTCGGGTTCGCCGCTGGTCGGCGCCTGAGGGCCCTCACGTATGCACCGACCGTTGGTCTAGACCGATGAGGTACGGTCGCCCCGACCGATCAGCACACCGAGAGGGGACGGCAGTGGGGCAACGGCGAGCGTTCATCGGCTCGTTCACGGCGGCCGGAGGGCCTGGGGTCCTGGTCGCCGCCGTGGACGACGACAGCGGCGCCCTGACGGTGCTCGGCGCGGCGGACGACGTACCCGACCCGTCGTATCTGGCTCTCGCCGCCGACGGGAACACGCTCTACGCGGTCAGCGAGACGGCCGAGGGCGCGGTGGCCGCCTACCGCGTGACCGGCGACAAGCCCGAACTCGCCGGGCCACCCGTGCCGGTCGACGGCGACGCGCCCACGCACCTCGCCCTCTTCGCCGGGCACGTACTGACCGCCAACTACGGCTCCGGCAGCGTCACCGCACTGCCCGTCCGCGCCGACGGCACCCTCGCCGACAGCGCCTCCGACGTGCTCCGGCACACCGGCTCGGGCCCGGACCCGGCGCGCCAGCAGGGGCCGCACGCCCACCAGGTGCAGTCCGACCCGAGCGGCCGGTGGGCCGTCGGTGTCGACCTCGGCACGGACTCCGTCCACGTGTACGCCCTGTGCGACGGCACCCTCGTACCGCACCGCGAGACCGCCCTGCGCCCCGGTTCAGGACCGCGCCACCTCGCCTTCCATCCGGAGGGCCTGTACGCCTATGTGCTGAACGAACTCGCCCCGACCGTCACCGTCTGCCGCTGGGACGCGCCCGAGGGCCTCCTGGCGCCTCTGGACGAGACGTCGGTGCTGCCGGGCGCCCCGGACGGCGACGCCTATCCGTCGGGCATCGTCGCCTCGCCCGACGGCCGCTTCGTGTGGACCGCGACGCGCGGCCAGGACGTCGTCTCCGTGCTCGCCGTCGACGGTGACGGAGCGGCCCTGCGGCTGGTGGACACGGTGCCGTGCGGCGGCCACTGGCCCCGCGCGCTCGCCGCCTCCAACGGCTTCCTGTACGCGGCGAACGAGCGCTCCGGAGACGTCACCTGGTTCGCCCTCGACCCCGACACCGGCCTCCCCCGCCGGACCGGCTCGATCGAGATCCCGGCTGTGTCCTGCGTGATCTTCGGCTGAGCACGCGTCCGCGTCCGCCGGAAACGCCGAGGGCCCGCTCCTGGGAAAGGAGCGGGCCCTTCGGCGTACCGTGTTCCGGCCGTCGTACTGCGCCGCCGTACGGGGAGTGCTGCGCGGGTCAGCGGACCGGTGCGCCCTGCGGCTGCTGCGGGGCGATGCCCAGCGCCGTCGTGTACTTGGCCAGCGCCAGCTTGCCGATGGCCGGATACGGGCCCAGCGCGTCGGAGGAGGCACAGCCCGCCTCCTTGGCCGCGGCCTCCAGCAGACCGGCGTCGATCTCCGGGCCGATCAGATACGGGGCCAGCGCGAGGTTCTGCGAACCCGAGGCGCGCAGCTGCTCGGCGATGGCCGCGATCGAGCCGTCCTGGTCGAGCGCTGCCGCCATCACGGGCACGGCGAGACGCGCGGCGAGCAGCATGCCCGTGATACCGGCCGCCTGCACGGCCTCCTCGCCGCCCACGGAGGCCAGGATGATGCCGTCCGCCGCGGTCGCCACGGTGAACAGCCGGGCCCGGTCGGCGCGCGCGAGGCCCGCCTCGGACAGCCGTACGTGCAGCCCCTCGGCGAGCAGCGGGTGCGGGCCGAGGACGTCGGTCAGGTCGGCCGCGATCCGGCTCTCCATGACGGCCTGACGGACCTGGCGCAGCAGCGCGTTGTCCGGACCGGCGAGCAGCGGCACGACGACGGCCACAGGGCCCTCGGGCTGCTTGGCGTCCACACCGGCGGCGAGGGCCTGCTCGTAGCGGGCCGTGCGCTCCTGCGCGGTGTGCGTGAGCACCGACTGGAGCGTGGGGAACTCCGCGTCGTCACCGTCGAGGTACCCGATGCGGGCGTCGAGGCCGGGCAGCTCGGAGCGGGCGATGCTCACGACCTCCTCGGCGAGGCCGCGGGTGGCGGCACTGGGCGCGCCGGGCACCGCGAGGACGAGCGCGGGCGCACCCTCGGGAGCCGCCAGCGGTTCGGGGCGGCGGTGCCGGCCCGGCTGGCGGGGGCGCGGCATTCGTACGGGCAGGCCGGCGGGCCCAGTGGGGGAGCTCATGGCGCCGCATGTTACTGGCTTATTGGGCTCCCCTGTTCGGGGAGGGTGCAGGTGAGCGGTATCCGTCCGCTTTTGTCTGATGAGTTACGTACGGATCAGAAGTGGTCAGTACGTGGTGACTTCTCCGCCAGATGGAGGGGCGGGATTCGGCCGTCACACTCCTCCGGTGCTGGTCAACCGCGCGTGATCGGCAACACCCGGTGGAGCGGCCCGACTTGCCCGGCAGAGGGACGAGTCGCCCCCTGTCCGACAATCCGGCATCAGGCTCGTATGCCGGTCATTCGGGCTCGTACGTCGGTCGGTGCGCGCGGTGTTCGGACGTCACGCCCCCTGCCCGGTCAGGGCAGGCGCCAGTCCACCGGGGCGGCTCCCTGCCCGCTGAGCAGGTCGTTGGCGCGGCTGAAGGGGCGTGAGCCGAAGAAGCCGCGGTCGGCCGACATGGGGGAGGGGTGGGCCGACTCGACCGACGGCAGACTGCCGAGGAGCGGGCGGAGGTTGCGGGCGTCCCGGCCCCACAGGATCGACACCAGCGGCTTGCCCCGCGCGGCCAGCGCGCGTATCGCCTGCTCGGTGACCTCCTCCCAGCCCTTGCCGCGGTGTGCGGCGGGGCTGCGAGGGGCCGTGGTGAGCGCCCTGTTGAGGAGCAGCACCCCCTGCTGGGTCCATGGCGTCAGATCGCCGTTGGACGGCTGGGGTGCCCCCAGGTCGGTGTTCAGCTCCCGGAAGATGTTGATCAGGCTGCCGGGCAGCGGGCGCACCTCGGGCGCGACCGAGAACGACAGCCCCACCGCGTGCCCCGGGGTCGGATACGGGTCCTGCCCGACGATCAGGACCCGTACGTCGTCGAAGGGCTGCTGGAAAGCTCTCAGGACGTTCGGTCCGGCCGGGAGGTAGGTGCGTCCCGCGGCGATCTCCGCGCGCAGGAAGTCGCCCATCTCGGCGATCCGTCCGGCAACGGGTTCGAGGGCTTTCGCCCAGCCCGCTTCGACAATCTCATGCAACGGTCGTGGTGCCACGGCGTCACCCTACTGCCGTACACACGACAGAGATCAACCGGTGGTCGAAGGCCGACCGGGGATGACCGAACCGTTGCTGCTTCTGACCCTGCCCGTGCACACCGCCCCCTACGGTTCCGCCAGTTGGACCCGAGCCGTTCTCCGTGACCGTGTGTCAGTCGATCACCGCCGCCCGCACGCACAGCACGTCCGGCAGATGGGACGCCAGCTGCTGCCAGCTGTCGCCGTCGTCCGCCGACGCGTACACCTCGCCGTTGCGGTTGCCGAAGTACACGCCCGCCGGGTCCGCGTCGTCCGTGCACAGGGCGTCGCGCAACACCGTGCCGTAGTGGTCCTCCTGGGGCAGGCCCGCCGACAGGGGCTCCCAGTTCAGGCCCGCGTCCGCCGTACGGAAGACCCGGCAGCGGCGGTCGGCCGGGACACGGTCCGCGTCGGCGGTGATGGGGAAGACGTACGCGGTGTCGCCGCGGTGGGGATGGGTCGCCGCCGCGAAACCGAAGGTCGAGGGGAGGCCGGCGCCGATGTCCGTCCACTGCCCGCCCGCGTCGTCGCTCCGGTACACACCCCAGTGGTTCTGGAGGTAGAGCCGGTCCGGGTCGGCCGAGTCCTTCGCGATCTTGTGCACGCACTGGCCGAACTCCGGGTTCGGATCCGGTAGGAACACCGCGGAGACACCGGAGTTGGACGGGGCCCAGCTCGCGCCGCCGTCGGTCGTGCGGAACACGCCGGCCGTCGAGACGGCGACCGTCATCGCGCGTGGGTCGCGCTGGTCGGTGATGATCGTGTGCAGTCCTTCACCGCCGCCGCCCGGTACCCACTGGGAGCGGGTGGGGTGCTCCCACAGCGGGCGGACCAGCTCGAAGGACTCGCCGCGGTCCTCGGAGCGGTACAGCGCCGCCGGTTCCGTGCCCGCGTAGACCACGTCCGCCTCCGCCGTCGACGGGTGGAGCTGCCAGACGCGCTCCAGCGAGGCGCCCGTGTCCTTGGGGAACTTCACGGCGGGCTGCTCCGGTTCGGTCCAGGTCCGGCCCAGGTCGTCGGAGTGGAAGACCGACGGCCCCCAGTGGGCGCTGTCACCGCCGACCAGCAGCCTGGGAGTCTCTCGCCGGGTGTCGATCGCGACCGAGTACACGGCCTGTGCGTTGAAGTAAGGGCTCTCGTCGAACTCCCACGTGCCACCGCGCCGGTGCCCGATGAACAGGCCTTTGCGCGTACCGACCGTGAGCAGTACCTCGGTCATTCCGATCACCTCCGGGACGTCCTTGTCCAGTCATCGGCCAGTCTGCACCCCACCACTGACAGTCACCTCTGGAGACGGCGTCTGTACAGGTCAGAGCGGTCTGTCGGCGGGATGTGACGGAGACCTCGGGGGAGTCCTGAGCAGTGGCGGGAGATCGCGCGTATGGGAGGACGGCAGGGCATGTCCGTGTGCGCGTGAGGAGGATGCCTTCGATGGCGGCATTCCGTGGTCCGAGGGTGTGGCT
The DNA here is from genome assembly GCF_053593675.1 of Streptomyces sp. NPDC002156. NCBI lineage: Bacteria > Bacillati > Actinomycetota > Actinomycetes > Kitasatosporales > Streptomycetaceae > Streptomyces > Streptomyces sp. NPDC002156. The sequence goes on from NZ_JBSFDA010000085.1 coordinate 26,187, forward strand.
GTGGCGTTGGCGGCGGAATCCGCTGAGGCGTCGCGTGGATGCCGTGGAGGGGTGGGCAGTGCTGGCCACCTGGGTCCTCACCGTGCTCACCGGAGTCCTGATCGGCCTGGTGGCCACCCACTCCGTCGAGCAGGGGCTGGCCAGAGAGCGGGCCGAGTGGCGTCCCGTGACGGCGCTGGTCGTCCAGGACGCGCCCGGCACCGTCGGCAGCGAGAAGGTGTGGGCGAAGGTCCGCTGGACCGCCGCCGACGGCACCCCGCACACGGGGCAGGCCCGGGTCGACTCGGGCAGTACGGCAGGCAGCCCGGCGACGATCTGGACGGACCCGCAGGGCCGCCTGGTGACCAAGCCGGCCACCGAGTCGGAGGCCCGTTTGCGGGCCGCCCTGGTCGGCGCCCTGGCGGGCGCGAGCGGCGCGACGGTGCCGTACGTGGCCTGGCGTCTCCTCCGTGGCCGTCTGGAGCGACGGCGAATGGAGGAGTGGGAGGAGGCGTGGGAGCGGTTCGATCCCATGTGGGGGCGCAATACACGCTGACACGTGTCGCGAAGGACGGGCTGCCACTCATCCGGCTGCGGGCCGGTGGGGGCTGGTCGCGCAGTTCCCCGCGCCCCTAAAAGCCCGCCCGTCCCGATTCGTTCGGCTGCGGGCCGGTGGGGGTTGAGCGCGCAGTTCCCCGCGCCCCTGAAAGACCTGTCCGTCCCGATTCGGTTGGCTGCGGACGGGTGGGGGCTGGTCGCGCAGTTCCTCGCGCCCCTGAAAGACCCGTCCGTCCCCCGCTGTTCGGCTGCGGGTTGGTGGGGGTTGAGCGCGCAGTTCCTCGCGCCCCTGGAGGGGCGCCCCGGCGGGGCGGGGTTGGGGGGCGCCGGGCTGCGGACGTGCGGTGCCCGCCCTGGCGGTGCCCGTCGAACGCACCTAGCTGCGGGCATGCGTGCCGCTAGGGGCGGCTCCCGTCCCACCGAGAGCGGCACCCCGTACAGCGCCGGGCTGCACGACCTACCCCCCGCCCCAGCCAACCTGGGCGCTTCACAGCAGCAGCTCCCTGCAAGCCTGCAGCAACCGCTCGTCCTCCAGCATGTCCTGGCCGGAGAAGCCGCCCTGGCGTGCTCGGTGTCGTCGGTGCGTTGTGAGTTCCGTGTGGGGCAGGTCCCGTAAGGGGGTTGCCGCCGGGCCCATCGCTATCAGGCAGGTGGCGATCGTGCCCCGGGTGTACGGGTTCCGCGTCCATGCCGAGCGGAGTACCGGGGCGACGACCGGAGCGGCGTCCCCGGTGATCTGCCACAGCGCGCACGCCGCCCGCGTCCGCTCCCACACCTCCTCGGACTCGCACAGCCGCAGCAGCCCCGGCACGGCAGCCCCGGCCGCGGGGCCGAGCCGCGCCAGTACCTCGGCGGCGGCAGCGCGCCGGCGCCAGTGCTCGCCCGTCAACTCGCGCAACAGCACAGGCAGTACGGCGTCCACATCCCCCTCCACCGACCACAGCGCGTCGGCCGCCCATACCGCTTGCGCGGAGTCGAGCAGCCCGCGCAGCACGGGCACGGAGTCACGCGCGGCGGCTCCGAAGGCCCCCAGGGTCTCGAGCGCCCGTTCCGTCAGCCACCCCCGCTGACGCTCGCTCAGCCCCGAGCCCGCCGGTGTGCCGCACAGCACCCGCAGCACCTCCGGCGTGGCCGTCCCGTCGCCCAGTGCCGCGAGCGCCGACAGCAGCGGCACGGCACGGTCGTACGCGTCGGGGAGGTCGAGGCGCACGCTTCCGAGCCTCGCGCGCAGGGCGGGGGCCAGCGGGGCCGCGGCCCCGCCCAGGTACGCGACCGTGTAGCCCAGGCCGTCCGGTGCGGTGGGATCGGACAGCAGCTCCGCCAGGACGGGTATCGCCCGTGGATCTCCCGTGCGGGCCAGGGCGTTCAGCGGGCTGCCCACGGCGGGCCCGCCCCGCTCCCGTACGCGGACACGGACCTCCGGGCGGGCGGTGACGAGGGCGAACAGGTCGTCGGCGGCGGGGGCGGCCAGGAAGTACAGCTCCTCCAGGACCGTCGACGCGGCCTCCCTCAACCGGTCCTCGTCGGCGCCGAGTTGCCGCCCGATGAGGGCCACTGGTTGCGTGAAGTCCGCGCGCCATTCGCGGAACAGGCCCGCCGACATCCACACCGCGTTGCAGCGGTCGGTCGGTGCGGGACTGCTCAACTGCCCGTTGAGCAGGGCGATCCGGTCGTCCACCTGGTCGTCGAGGGCGAGATGGAAGGTCCGCAGCAGCTGCGAGCCCTCCTCGTCCGAGGGACGCAGCCTGCGGAGATGACGCGTGAGGGTGTCCTCCGCCAGAAAATCGGAGCACTGCGGCCGTCCCGTACGGCGCGCCGATCTCTCCCGGAGGAGGGCCACGACCGTCGGGACCAGATCGGCGGGGCGGTGCTCGGGCGCGGTCAGCGCGAGCTGGCCCAGTGCTGCCAGGCGCAGTCCCGGGTCGAAGGGCGGGGCGCTCAGCGTGACCAACTGGCCGACCGCCTCCGCCCCGTGCCCGCCGTGCAGGCGCGTGAAGAGGCCGAGGCTCTCCGCCAGGGCGAGCAGGACGCTGTCGTTCCGCTCCACCGTGATGCGCTGCCGCAACACGGCCAGCGCGCGCGCGGGTTCGTCGAGAAAGCGGACCAGGGCCGTCGGCGCCGCCCGCCGCACCCCGGTGTCGCGGTCCCCGACCAGCTCGACGAAGACCTCTGCACCGGCCCGGACCGCCTCGGCGGCCTGTTCCGAACAGGCGCCGCCCGCCTCGCCGATGCTCATCAGCAGCTCCACGATCCCGCCCCGGTCCCGCACCTCCTCCCGGGCGGCGAGCGCGAGCAGAAACGGAACGCAGGCGAGCGTCGAGTCGTACACGGCCCCCTGGTGGTGCACCGAGCCGTACATCCCGTCGAGTGCCGACTCACGCTCCTCGGGGTCCGCCGAGGCCAGCCCCCGCAGCAGTCCGGGCACGTCCTCCGCGCTGCCGTACGCATGGCGCAGCGAAGCCCAGTCGACATCGTCGATCCCCGTGAACACGCTGCCCCTCCCGCACGAAGTACCACCTGATCGGGAGTCTGCACCACGGCACTGACAATCAAGCGGAATCGGGGGAGGGAGTACGAACGCATGGTCGATGCCAGGGATCCGGAAGCGGTCGGTGAAGAGCGGCGGCCGTACGAAGCGCCGTGCGGGGACGCTTCGGACGGCCGCCTCACCTACCGTGGGGGGACTCGTGGAGGGATTTACCTGTAGGTGATGTCCGAGGTGCTGTAGAGGCAGTTCGTGCTGTCGGGGCCTGTCCCGACCGCGGTCGTGTTGTTGTACTTCTGGCAGGGCACGACCTTGCGGCTCGCGTCGTTGAGGATCGTGATGCCGCGCAGGGTCGCCACGTCGCCCCGGTTGGTGTTGATGCCGACGAGCCGCGCGGTGGAGCCCGTTCCGGTCACCTCGATGTTGCTGAGGTTCACCTTGCGCGTGTACTGGGTGGAGCAGTCACCGCAGGAGCGGTAGAGCGTCTTGAACTCGCTGACGGCGAAGTTCGAGATGTTCACGGTGCCGGGCCCGTTGTGCTGGAAGACCTTGTCGGCGGCCTTCTTGGCGCCACCGCCGGTGACCGTGTAGGTCGAGCCGCCGCGGAAGGTCGCGGCGTCCTCGCCGACGTCCTCCCACCACACGTTCTGCAGGGTGCAGTTGCCCTCGCAGTGGATGCCGTCGGCGCCGGGCGCGCCGATGATGACGTTCTTCAGGGTCGCACCGGCCGCGAGCTCGAAGATCGGGTCCTGGCCCTCTTCCTGGCCGTCGCCGGCCAGGTCGCCGCTGCCGTAGTACCTCACCATGCCGCCGTCCCTGACGCCGGACACGTTGATGGTCGAGCTCACTCCCTGGCTGCTGGAGGGCGTCGGCCAGGTCGCCGCGCTCGCCGTGGGCACATTGAATGTCATGATCATGACACCCGAGAGGCCGAGTGCGGTCAATGAGCCGGTGAGTGCGCGCCCGCGGACGCGCGGGGGTGCTGCAGAAGTCATGTCCCGATTCCTTCTGTGTCGTGAGGGGTTGATCAGAGCTTTCCGGTGCCCGCACCGCTGGTCACCGAGGCGACGACGGTCGAGGCCGGCTCCGCGGTGTAGCTGTACGGAGCGGTGGTGAAGGTGCCCACCTGCGAGACCTCCGTGGCGGCTCCGCCGAGGTCGTTGCCGCGCAGGTTGGCGTATCCGTCGACGTCACTGCTGCGGTTCGTGGTGACCGCGACCGGCGTCGAACGGAAGACGTTGTTCTCGACGAGCATCTGCGCGCCCATCCGGGAGTGCACGGCGGTCTCGGCGCCTACGACGTAGTTGTCGTAGAAGTGGCCGGTGCCGAACCGCAGACTGGGGATGCGCGAGTAGACGTTGCTGAAGTGGTTGTGGTGGTACGTCACCTTCAAGTGGCCGGTGTCCTCGGACGCGTTGTTGTCGCTGTGGCCGACGAGCGAGCCCTTGAAGTGGTCCTTGAAGGTGTTCCAGGACACCGTCACGTTGTCGGAACCGTGGTTGATGTCCAGCAGACCGTCGTAGTAGTCCTTGTCGTGAGTGCGGTCCGCGGAGAAGGAGTTGTGGTCGATCCACACCTTCGTGGACTCCTGGACGGTCACCCCGTCGGAGGGCGCGAGCGGCTTGCTGATGTTGAGGTTGCGGACGACGACGTTCGTCTCCTCCTTGATCCTCAGGCCGCCGCCGGTGAACCCGGAGGACGAACCGACGCCCAGGACCGTGGTGTTGGAGCCGATGTCGACCTGACCGCTCAGCGTGATCAGACCGTTCACCCGCACGACCTTCGCCGCGTTGCCCGTGACGGCCGTCGTGAAGGCGGCGAGCGTCGTCACGGTGACCGGAGTGGCGCTGCCGCCGCCGGTCGTTCCGGCGCCGAATCCGATGGGTGCGTTCTCGGCCGCCCCGGCCGGCTGGGGGACGGCCAGAACGGCGACGGCCGCGAGAGCGGTGGCCGCGGCCGCCACCGCCGCGGATCTTTGCGTCTGTGTACGTGGGGGGCTTGTACGCATGCGGGTGCGTCCCTTCGCGAGGGCTGACTGACCGTGGGGGCGATCAGGTACATGAATTCTGTTCGCCATGTTGTGTGTCGTGGTGCTTCCTCAGGGAGTGCACTGTCCCCGGAGGTATGCGCTACAAGGCCGCTTCGAGGTCGTCTCGTCGAATGCGGATCGACACCGATGGGTCACATCGATGAACGGAAGGTAGGGGGTAAGCGCTTTCTGGTCAACGCTTTGCGCGCAACGCGTGCCGATCGGCTCAGCAACCGCTGGTCAGCGAATGTTTTCGACGTGTGGGAGCGCTTCCATGAGGGCCATGCTCATGCCACGATGCGGGCGGGCAGCCCCGCAAAGCGGGACTTCGACTTCCGCCACGCGTACCCCACGAGCCGTGTTGAGGAAGGGACAAGGACGTGTCCACCACAGTCGGCAACATCGCGAAAAGGCCCCTGCGTCGGGTGCTCGTCGCACTTCTCGGAGGTCTACTGCCGTTACTCGCGGCGACACTGCTCGCCGCGCCGACGGCGACGGCCCGTACAGCCGCGCCTGCGGCGGACCCCGTCGAGGCCGCCGCCACGCTCACCGAGGTGACGAACTTCGGGACCAATCCCAGCAACCTGCAGATGTACGTGTACGTCCCGGACACGGTCACCACGCGCCCCGCGGTCCTGGTGGCCGTGCACTGGTGCACCGGCTCCGGGCCGGTGTTCTACTCCAACACCGAGTACGCCTCGCTGGCCGACCGCTACGGCTTCATCGTGATCTACCCGTCCGTCACCCGCGCCAGCAAGTGCTTCGACGTCTCCTCGCCACAGGCGCTCACCCGGGGCGACGGCAGTGATCCGGTGGGCATCAAGTCCATGGTCGACTACGTCACCCGGACCTACGACGCCGACACCAGCAGGGTCTTCGCCACCGGGGTCTCCTCCGGCGCGATGATGACCAACGTCCTGCTCGGCGACTACCCCGACGTGTTCGCGGCCGGATCGGCCTTCGCGGGCGTCCCGTTCGGCTGCTTCGCCACCACCAACGGCTCGGAGTGGAACAGCGAGTGCGCCCAGGGGACGGTGATCCGCACCGCGCAGGCGTGGGGCGACCTGGCGCGCAACGCCTACCCCGGCTACACCGGGGCCCGGCCGCGCATGCAGCTCTGGCACGGCACCGAGGACGACGTGCTGCGCTACCCCAACTTCGGGGAGGAGATCAAGCAGTGGACCAATGTGCAGGGGCTCACCCAGACACCGACCACGACCGACTCGCCCCAGTCCGGCTGGACCCGCACCCGCTACGGCGCCACCGGTGACAGGGCACCCGTAGAGGCCATCAGCCTCCAGGGTGTCGGCCACAACCTGATCACCACCGGCATGGCCGCCCGTGTGATCACCTTCTTCGGCCTGGACAGCAGCGGCACCGTACCCCAACCCCCGGCCGGTCCCTGCAAGGTGGCCGTCACGGTCAACGCCTGGAACACCGGGCTGACCGCGAACGTGACGATCACCAACAACAGCACGACGGCGGTGAACGGCTGGACGCTGGGCTTCACCCTGCCCTCCGGCCAGACCATCACCTCCGGCTGGAGCGCCACCTACGCACCGGCCTCCGGCGCGGTGACCGCCACCAACGCCACCTACAACGCGGCCATCGCGCCCGGCGCGAGCGTCGGTATCGGCTACCAGGCGAGCCACACCGGCAACAGCGCCGCACCGTCCGGCTTCACGCTCAACGGCACGGCCTGTACGGCCGGTTGAGCCCGAGCTGCCGGGTGCGTGCCACGAGCGCGCACCCGGTCGTCCCGCCCGAAGCGATCGATCCGACAAGACGTCCATACGTCCGACAGGGCGTCCCTAGAGGAAGGCACCCGGCCCGTGAAGTCGCCCCGCCCCCAGCGGCCGTCCGGAAAAGCAGCGCTCGCCTACCTGGTCGCCACCTGCGTGTTCGTGCTGGCCCTCGCTGTGGCGTCCTCCGCCGTGGTCGCCCTGGTCAGAGGCCCGCAGCCGACGGTCGCCGACCCCGGCCGGGCCGCCCCGAAGTGGGTCAACACCTGGACGTCGATGCCGCAGCTCACCGAGCCCGGCAACATGCCGCCCGCACCCTTCACCGGGGAGCGGGCCACTCTCGTCGACACCACCCTGCGCCAGACCGTGCGCGTCTCCACCGGCGGTGGGCGCATCCGGCTGCGCTTCTCCAACGCCTTCGGCACCACACCGCTGCCCCTGACCGCCGTGACGGTGGCCCTCCCGCTGAACGGGCAGGCCGGGGTCAGCGCCGTCGAACCCGGCACCCTGCGCGAGGTGACGTTCGCCGGCCGCCGGTCCACCACCGTCCCCGCCGGGGCCCAGGTCGTCTCCGACCCGCTGGACTTCGGACTGCGCCCCGCGACCAACCTGACCGTGACGACGTACCTCGCGAACGGCCAGGCCTCGCTCGCGCTCACCTCGCACCCGGGCTCGCGCACCACCTCGTACCTGCTGGGCGGCGACGGCACGGCCGAGCAGGATCTGCCGGGGGCCACCCCGGTCAACCACTGGTACCTGCTCAGCGACGTCGAGGTGCTCTCCCGGCCGGACACGCGGGCCGTCGCCGTGCTGGGCGACTCGCTGTCCGACGGGCGGGGCTCCACGACCAACGGCAACAACCGCTGGCCCGACCAGCTCCTGGACCGGCTCAGGGGTCTTCCGGGCGGCGACCGGATCGCCGTACTCAACCAGGCCGCGGGCGGCAACCGGGTCCTCAACGACGGCCTCGGGCCGAATGCCCTCGCCCGGCTCGACCGGGACATCCTGGCGCACAGCGGGGTCTCCTGGCTGATCGTCTTCGAGGGCGTCAACGACATCGGCACCGCCGAGGCCACCCCGGCCGCCCAACAGCGCGTCACCGACGACCTCATCGCCGCCTACCGGCAGATAGCCGTCCGCGCACACGCCCAGGGCATCCGCGTCTACGGCGCCACCCTGACCCCCTTCGGCGGCAGCACGCCCTACGACGACCCGGCCGGCCTGCGCGAGACGACCCGGCAGGCCGTGAACGACTGGATCCGCACCGGGGGCGCCTTCGACGCCGTCGTCGACTTCGACCGGGCCGTACGCGATCCGGCCGACCCGCGGCGGCTGCGCGCGGACCTCCACGACGGGGACTGGCTGCATCTGAACCCCGAGGGGTACCGGATTCTGGCCGCGACCGTTCCCGCGCACCTGTTGAGGAGCGACTGACCGGGTTGTTGCCCACCACCAATGCGCCCATCCTGGGACATATGGCTACTGGGCCGCGCGAGGAAGAGCGGGTGGTCCCGTCCGGTGACGCCCTGGCGGTGATCGACGCGCACGGCATCCTCACGGGCTGGAGCGAGGGCGCCCGCCGGCTCACCGGGTACACCGCCGCCGACGTCACCGGCCGCCCGGCGGCGGACCTGGTGGCGGGCGACCCGCGCACGGCCTGGCGGGAACTGCGCGCGTCCGGCGCCGCCGTCGTGGCCGTACGGCACCGGGACGGGCGCCGCCCGGAGCTGGCGCTGCGCCTGTCCCCGCTGCTGGGAGAGCGGCGGGCGTACGTCGTCACGGCGGCGCCCGACGACGCGGGGCGGGAGCTGGGCATGCTGGCGTTCCAGCAGTCCTCCGTGGCGATGACCGTCTTCGACACCGGGCAGCGGTATCTGCGGATGAACGACGCCTCCGTCGCCACCATGGGTGAGCCCGAGGCCACGTTCCTGCACCGGTACTTCCTGGACACCGTCGAGGACAGCGAACTGAGCCGGGGCTTCCTGCGCCATCTGGAGCTCGTCGTGGAGACCGGGCGGCCGGTCCACTACGAGTTCTGGACCCGGTCGCCCCTCGGAAGGCGCGAGCACGCCTGGACCATCGAGATGTGGCCGCTGCGGAACCCGGCCGACGAACTGCTCGGTGTCGGACTCGCCGCCTTCGACAGCAGCGAGCAACACCGGGCGCGGCAGCGGCTGGCCATGCTCAACGAGGCCGCCGCGGGCATCGGCACCCGGCTCGATGTCGCCCGGACCGCCCGGGAACTCGCCGAACTGGTGGTGCCCCGGCTCGCCGACTTCGCCAGCGTGGACCTGCTGGACTCGGTCCTCCAGGGCGACGAACCGACGGTCGGGCCGGTGGACGCCGACGTGGAACTGCGCCGGGTCGCCCACCACTCGCTCACGGCCGGGGTCCCGGAAGCGGCGATCGGCCTCGGCGCGGCGGACGTCTACCCGCCGTACTCGCCGCCCGCCCGCGCGCTCGCCACCGGCCTGCCCGTCCTCGCCCGCACCGGCGACCCCGACCTCGACCGCTGGTTCGGTCTGCACGCGGCCCGCTCCGCGAAACTCCGTGACACCGAGACCCACGACCTCGCGCTGATGGCCGTACCGCTGATGGCACGCGGTACGACGCTGGGCGTTGCCGTGTTCGTACGGCTGCTGACCCCCGAGAAGCCCGACGTGTTCGACGACGACGATGCGTCGCTGGCCCGGGAACTGGCCAGCCGGGCGGCCGTGTGCGTGGACAACGCCCGCCGCTACACCCGCGAACGCACCACCGCCCTCGCCCTCCAGCGCAGCCTGCTGCCCCAGACCATGGCCGGTCAGGCGGCCGTCGAGTTCGCCTCCCGTTATCTGCCCGCACTGTCCCAGGCGGGCGTCGGCGGCGACTGGTTCGATGTGATCCCGCTGTCCGGGACCCGCGTGGCACTGGTCGTCGGGGACGTCGTCGGCCATGGTCTGCACGCCTCGGTGACCATGGGCAGGCTCCGTACGGCGGTCTGGACGCTGGCGGACGTCGATCTGCCGCCCGACGAACTGCTCACCCACCTCGACGACCTGGTCGGCCACCTCGGGACCGACGAGAGCGGGGAGGCCGGTGAGATCGGCGCGACCTGTCTGTACGCGGTCTACGACCCGGTGTCCCGGCGCTGCACGCTCGCCGCCGCGGGGCATCCGCCGCCGGTCGTCCTGTATCCCGACGGCCGGGTCGAGGTGATCGAGGTGAGCGCGGGTCCCATGCTCGGCGTCGGCGGGCTGCCGTTCGAGGCGACCGAGCTGGAGCTGCCCGAGGGCGCGGTGCTCGCGCTCTACACGGACGGTCTGGTCGAGGCCCGCGATCTCGACCTCGACACCGGAACTGCCGCTCTGTGCAGGGCACTCGGAGTCCCGGCCGACAGTCTGGAGGAGGTCTGCGACACGGTGCTCGACTCGCTGCTCCCGGAGACACCGGGCGACGACGTCGCCCTGCTGGTCGCCCGCACCCGCGCCCTGGACGCCGAACAGGTCGCGGTCTGGGACCTGCCCGCCGACCCGGCCGTGGTCGCCACCGCCCGCAAACACGTCACCGACCGGCTGACCCGCTGGGGCATCGACGAGGCCGCGTTCGTCACCGAGCTGGTGGTCAGCGAGCTGGTCACCAACGCCATCCGGTACGGCGGTGAGCCCATCCAGCTCCGGCTGATCCGCGACCGCACCCTCATCTGCGAGGTCTCCGACGCCAGCAGCACCTCGCCGCATCTGCGCCGGGCCCGCACCTTCGACGAGGGCGGACGCGGCCTCCTCCTGGTCGCCCAGCTCACCGACCGCTGGGGCACCCGCCCGACAAGCACGGGCAAGACCATCTGGGCGGAACAGGCACTGCCGCCAACTCTCTGATAACCCAAGGGACTTACGGCCCTCACCCTCACCCTCACACGGACCGGTGGTACTGGTCCGGCACATGCACCTCGCCGCCCAGTTCACGCGCCGCGTGCCGGGCCCACGACGGGTTCCGCAGCAGCTCACGCCCGAGCAGCACCACGTCGGCCTCACCGTTGGCCAGGATCTTCTCGGCCTGCTCGGCGTCGGTGATCATCCCCACGGCGGCGACGGGCAGCGAGGTCTCGGCCTTGACCCGTGCGGCGAAGGGGACTTGGTAGCCAGGGCCGGTCGGGATGCGTACACCGGAGGCGTTGCCGCCGGTGGAGACGTCGAGCAGGTCGACGCCGTGCGCGTGGAGTTCGGCGGCGAGGCGCACGGTGTCGCCGGCGCTCCAGCCGCCCTTCTCCAGCCACTCGGTCGCCGAGATCCGGAAGAACAGCGGCTTGTCGTCCGGCCACACCTCCCGTACGGCGTCCACGACTTCGAGCGCGAAGCGCACCCGGTTCTCGTACGAGCCGCCGTAGGCGTCGGTGCGGTGGTTGGAGTGCGGGGACAGGAAGCCGTTGATCAGATAGCCGTGCGCGCCGTGGATCTCGGCGACCTCGAAGCCCGCGTCGAGCGCGCGACGGGCCGCGTCCGCGAACTGCCCGACGATGTCCCGGATCTGATCGAGAGTCAGCTCGGTCGGAACCGGGTGCTTCTCGTCGAACGGCACCGGGCTCGCGCCGACCGGCTGCCAGGCGTACGCGTCGTCCGGGCCGAGTGGCGCGCCGCCCTTCCAGGGCAGCCCGGTGGAGGCCTTGCGGCCGGCATGAGCGAGCTGGATGCCTGGAACGGTGCCCTGCGAGACCAGGAAGCGGTTGATCCGGCGGAACGCCTCGACCTGGGTGTCGTTCCAGATGCCCAGGTCGTACGGGGTGATCCGGCCCTCCGGGCTGACGGCGGTGGCCTCGACGATGATCAGGCCGGTGCCGCCGGCGGCGCGTGCCGCGTAGTGCGCGAAGTGCCAGTCGTTCGGTGCGCCGGTCTCCGGGCCCTCGGGCGCCGCCGAGTACTGGCACATCGGGGGCATCCACACGCGGTTCGGGATGGTCAGGTCGCGGAGGCGGTAGGGCGCGAAGAGTGCGCTCACGGCGGACTCCAATCGTCTCGTCATCGTCGTTCGTCACGGGTCACGGGGTCGCTGGACGACTCGTACGATAGGCATCGTAGTACGGCAAGTGTCAAACTACGAGAGTTCTCGTACAATGGGATTCCCGACGAAGTGGAGCAGCCGTGACCACCGCAGCCCCCGCCCCCAGCAGCCGTGACCTGCCGCACCCGGTGCGCGAGGAGATCCGGCTGGAGGGCGTGCTGCACGCGCTCTCCGACCCGATGCGGCTCCAGGTCGTGCGAGAGCTCGCCGCCGTGAGCGACGAGCTGTCCTGTTCGCACTTCGATCTGCCCGTCACCAAGTCCACGACCACGCACCACTTCCGGGTGCTGCGCGAGAGCGGGGTGATCCGGCAGGTCTACCGGGGCACGGCCAAGATGAACGGCCTGCGCCGGGACGACCTAGACGACCTCTTCCCGGGGCTTCTCGACAGCGTCCTGGCTGCCGCTGCCGGTCAGGCCGCCCGCCTCGGCAGTGTCGCCGCCCGCTGAACTTCCCTTCCCCGCAAGGTGGTTGAAGAGCAGGTTCAGGACGATCGCCGTCAGGCAGCCCGCGCTGATGCCGCTGTTCATCACCGTCTGGAACCAGTCCGGGAACTTGGCGTAGACCGTCGGCACGCCGACCGGCAGCATGCCCACGGCCACCGAGACCGCCACGACCGTCAGGTTGTGGTTGTCCTTGAACTCCACCGTGGCGAGCGTACGCAGCCCGCTCGCGGCGACCGTCCCGAACATCACCAGACCCGCGCCACCCAGCACCGGTGCCGGTATGGCCGCGACCACCGCGCCCAGTTTGGGCAGCAGACCGAGCAGCACGAGGATGCCGCCGGCGGTCGCCACGACCCAGCGGCTGCGCACCCGGGTCATCCCGACGAGGCCCACGTTCTGCGCGTACGCCGTGTACGGGAAGGTGTTGAAGATGCCGCCGAGGACGGTGGAGAAACCGTCGGCGCGCAGTCCGTCGGCGAGGGAGCGCGGCTCGACCTTCCGGCCGGTCATCTCGCCGACCGCGATCAGGTCGCCGGTCGTCTCGGTCATCGTGACCAGCGCCACCACCAGCATGGAGATGATCGCCGACGCCTCGAAGGTGGGCGCCCCGAAGTGGAACGGCGTGCTGATGCCGAGCCAGTCGGCGTCCCCGACCCCGTCGAAGTCCGTGAACCCGAAGGGAACAGCCACGGCCAGCCCCACGACGATGCCGATCAGGACCGCGATCCGGCTCAGGAACACCGGCGCAAACCGCTGCACGCCGAGCACCACGGCCAGTACGAACGCAGCCAGCCCCAGGTTCTTCGGCTCGCCGAAGTCCGCCGAACCCACGCCGCCGGCCGCCCAGTTGCCCGCCACCGGGAGGAGTGACAGGCCGATGATCAGGATCACGGTGCCGGTCACGAGGGGCGGGAAGAAGCGCAGGAGCCGTCCGAAGACGGGCGCCAGCAGGACGATCGCCAGCCCTGCGACGATCACCGAGCCGTAGATCGCGGGGAGTCCGCCGCCCGTCGTACCGATGAGGACCATCGGCGACACGGCCGCGAAAGTGCAGCCCTGCATGATCGGCAGGCGGACGCCGAAGCGCCAGAAGCCGACGCACTGGATGAGGGTCGCGATGCCGCAGATAAGGAGGTCGGCGGTGATCAGGTAGGCGAGGTCGGCGGGCGAGAGCTTCATGGCTCCGCCGACGATCAGGGGGACGGCCACGGCGCCGGCGTACATCGCGAGGACGTGTTGGAGGCCGAAGGCGGCGAGTTGGCGTGCGGGTGGGACTTCGTCCACGGGGTGTACGGGTGGGGGTGGGGTCATGGGTGCTCCAGGAGCGGCGGTGGGGGAGAGGGTGTTGGGCAGGGGGAATTGAACAGTTTGTTGATTGCTTACCTGTTGCCGATGTGTGTCATGCCCAACTAGGTGGTCTTGACTCTGCGGGCCGGTGGGGGCTTGTCGCGCAGTTCCCCGCGCCCCTAGGGGGTGCCCGCAGCCTGCGCTGCTGCCATCAGGGAGTTCCAGTCGGGGAGTTTTACGACGCCTCGGCCGAGTGTGGCCCCCAACTCCGCCTCTGCGCGCTCGATTGCCTGCCAGCCTGCCCACTCCACCGGGCGGAATCCCTCCGCGCGCAGTACCGCCAGCGGGTCCTCCGGGCGCTCCTGCCGTACGAGCATGGCGGCGTCCGCCAGCAAGGAGGTTGCCGTTTCCTTTGCGCAGGGGCGGTTGGTGCCGATGACGCCGGTGGGGCCGCGTTTGATCCAGCCGGCCACGTACTCGCCGGGGGAGGGGTGGCCGTCGCGCAGGACGCGGCCCGCGAGATGGGGGACTGTGCCGTTGGTCGCGTCGAAGGGCAGGCCGTCCAGCGGGAGCCCGCGATAGCCGACCGAGCGGAGCACGAGCTGGGCCTCGATGTCCTCGTACTGGCCTGTGCCCGTCACGCCGCCGGTTCCGTCCGGCACCGTCCGTTCGAAGCGGACGGCGCCCACCCGGCCCCCGGTGGCGAGCAGTTCGACCGGGCGGCGGAAGAAGCGCAGCCGGATGCGGCGGGCCGTGCTTGCCGGGGGTGTGGCCGCCCAGGTGCGCAGTGCCTCCACGTTGCGGCGCTGGGCGGCGGGCAGGGCGGAGGGGTCCGTGTACGCCGGGTCGAGCCGCAACTCGTCCTCGTCCACGACGACCTGGGTGTCCGGCAGGGTGCCCAGCTCGCGCAGCTCCTTCGTGGTGAAGCGGGCCTGCGACGGGCCGCGCCGGCCCACCATGTGGATGTCGGTCACCCGGCTCGCCGCCAGCGCGGTGAGTGCCGCCTGGGGCATGTCCGTCGGGCTGAGTTCGGCCGGGCCGCGTGCCAGCATCCGGGCCACGTCCACCGCCACGTTCCCGACACCGATGACCACGGCAGACCGCGCCCCCTGGACGAAACCGTCGTCGACGGCGTCCGGATGGGCGCTGTACCAGGCCACGAACTCGGTCGCCGACCAGCTGCCCGGCAGATCCTCGCCCGGAATGCCCAGGTGGCGGTCGGTGGCGGCGCCCACGCAGTACACCACCGCGTGGTACAGCTCCCGCAGGCGGGCGCCCGGCAGCTCACCGGGTCCGGAACCGATCCGCACGCCACCCAGGAAGCGCACCCGCTCGTGCTCCAGGACCGTGCGCAGGTTGTTCTGCAGCGACTTGATCTTCTCGTGGTCCGGCGCCACCCCGTACCGCACCAGGCCGTACGGCGCCGGCAGCCGGTCCAGGACGTCGACCAGCACCTCCGGGTCCTGCTGGACCAGGCTCTGGGCGGTGTAGACCCCGCTCGGACCCGAACCCACGACGGCGACACGCAACACGGCGGAACCCCTCACTGCGGGACGCGGTGGAACTCCCTGTTGCTGACACCTTCAGCATCGCACCGCCGGCGCTGCGCTGACAGGGTGCCGGGCGGGGCGGGCGCGCGTGTCCGTTCGTATGGAAAGTGATCATGCGGTTACGTTCCGTATGTGCTAGAAGCATCCTTTCTTAATCTTTCCGGTCGCTGCCCGACGGAAGGAACCGTGTCGGTGCGGCCCGCCTGGGAAGTACAGGAGCACGAGGGCTCGGCGACCACGGCATGGTTCGACGTCCGGCTGGCCTTCACCGACGGCGCCCAGGTCGACGTACTCGCCGTGGTCCGGGAGGCGGGCGTCTCCATCGAGGACGTACGGGCGCAGCCGGCGCTGTCCCTCGACGATCTGGCGGCGCTCGCGGACTGGATCGAGGGGCCGCTCTTCGAGGCGTGCGGCGACGGGCCAGTGGAGGCCGGGGAGAACGGGGAGGCTGACGTGTGCCTGCGGCCCCGTCGCGCCCGGCCCGCCTGGCCGCGGGGCATCGAGGGGCGGTGGCTGGTCGCGGAGGAGTACCGCGCGGCCCAGGAAGAGGGCGCCGACCCCGTTCTCGCCGTGATGTGCGCGACCGGGCGCAGCCGCCGTCGCTCCCTCAGGCTGATCTCGCAGGCCCGTGACGCGGGCTTCCTGACACCTCGTCACGCTCGGCGCTGAACAAGCGGGTTGAGGAGGCCTTCTGCCCAACTCTCCCCGCCCGCACTACATTTCGCGCATCCTGTTGATCTCCGTCGTCTGCTGCGCGATCACGTCGTCGGCCATCTCCTCGACGCGGACGTTGTTGCCCTGTCCCTTGACCTCCGTGGCCATGGTGACGGCACCCTCGTGATGCGTGATCATCACCGTCAGGAACAGCTCGTCGAACGCCTTGCCCTTCGCCGCTCGCAGCTTGGCCAGTTGGGCCTCGGTCGCCATGCCGGGCATCGTCTCGTGGGAGTGCTCGGTGGTCTTGTCGTCGCCGCCGTTGTCCTTCAACCAGCCCTGCATCGCGGCGATTTCGGGGCGCTGAGCGGCGGCGATGCGCTCGGCCAGCCGCTTCACCGGTGTCGACTCGGCGCGTTTCGGCACGAGTTCGGTGATCTCGATCGCCTGCGAGTGGTGCTCGATCATCATGCGGGCGTACGCGAGGTCCGCCGAGTTGGGCGAGTCGTCCGGCAGCTCGGCCTTCGCCTCCTCCGGGGAGAGCGTCCGGGCCGCCTCGCCGGGCAGACCGGGCGCGATCACCGAAGAGGCCGTCGCCTTCACGGACTTGGCGTCCGCGTCGGAGGACGAGCCCGAGTCGCAGGCGCCGAGCGCGAGGGTGAGCACGAGCACGGCCAGGACCGGACGGCAGGTACGGGACGCGCGACGGACGGGCACAACGACCTCCTGGGTCAGTTGAGTTGACGGACACCTCGTGAGTGCTGTGTCCGTCCTAACACGCTTCCACTCGCCGGTGATCAGAAACTTTCATTACAAGTGCGTTGCTCCCTTTTGATCGGTGCATGATGAAGACGATACTTCGGAGGACCGTGAACCGTTCTGACCCGAACGGCTGTCAGGGAGGATGCAGTGACCCTGTTGAACGAATCCCGAACGCGTCGCAGACGTCTGGGAGTTGTCGCCGCGGCGGCCGGACTCCTGGCCGCGCTGCTGACCGCAGGACCCGCCGCCGCGACCCCCGACCCGGGGGACGGACCGACGGTGTCGGAGGAGATTTCCCAGAGCGTGCAGACCCAGGTGAAGAAGGCCCTGGCCGAGGGGGAGATACCCGGGGTGGACGAGATCGTCCACTCCGACAACATCACGCACCTCACGAACATCCCCAAGGACGCGCTGCCCGGCACCAATTCGGACCTCGCGTTCCAGGGGAAGTACGCCTTCTCCGGCAACTACGACGGCTTCCGCGTCTTCGACATCAGCAACCCGAAGGCCCCGAAGACCGTCTCCCAGGTGCTGTGCCCCGGCGGCCAGAACGACATCTCCGTCTCCGGGAACCTGCTGTTCCTGTCCACCGACGCCTCGCGCAGCGACAGCAGTTGCAGCAGCGTCTCGCAGCCCGCGACCGAGAAGTCGTCGTGGGAGGGCATGAAGATCTTCGACATCAGCGACAAGGCGAACCCCAAGTACGTCGCCGCCGTGGAGACCGCCTGCGGCTCGCACACCCACACGCTGGTGCCCGAGCGCAAGAACGTCTACATCTACGTCTCCTCCTACTCGCCGAGCGCCACCTTCCCCGACTGCCAGCCCCCGCACGACGGCATCTCGATCATCAAGGTGCCGCGAAAGGCCCCTGAGAAGGCGGCGGTTGTCGGCTTCCCGGTCCTGTTCCCCGGTGAGGGCCCCGACGGCGGCGGCAACCCCGGCTCGCCCACCAACCCGGGTGTCTCCAAGACGACCGGCTGCCACGACATCACCGTGCTGCCCTCCAAGGACCTCGCGGCGGGCGCCTGCATGGGCGACGGCATCCTGTTCTCCATCAAGGACCCGGAGCACCCGAAGGTCATCGACCAGGTCCAGGACAACGTCAACTTCGCGTTCTGGCACTCGGCGACCTTCAACCAGAAGGCCGACAAGGTCGTCTTCACCGACGAGTTGGGCGGCGGTGGCGCGGCCACCTGCAACGCGGCGATCGGGCCGAACCGCGGTGCCGACGGCATCTACGACATCGTTGGCAAGGGCGACAAGCGCAAGCTCGTCTTCAAGAGCTACTTCAAGATCCCGCGCTACCAGGCGGACACCGAGGTCTGCGTGGCGCACAACGGCTCGCTGATCCCGGTCAAGGGCAAGGACATCATGGTCCAGGCCTGGTACCAGGGCGGTGTCTCCGTCTGGGACTTCACCAACTCCTCGAAGCCCAAGGAGATCGCCTACTTCGAGCGCGGCCCGATCACCACGGACCGCGTCACGACCGCCGGCCCGTGGTCGGCGTACTACTACAACGGCTACATCTACTCGAACGACATCGCCAAGGGCTTCGACGTCCTGAAGCTCAGCGACCGGCGCACCGACCCGGCCAAGAAGGTCCGCGTGAGCGAGTTGAACGTCCAGACCCAGCCGGACTACTTCGACTGACCGTCGGTACCGACTACTGACTGTCGAGTCAGAAGCGCGACAGATCCAGCATGGCGGCGAACGTGGCGAAGTCGCTCGTCGACGCCCCGGACTTCCTGCGCCT
>NZ_JBSFDA010000086.1:0-43838 GCF_053593675.1 Streptomyces sp. NPDC002156
CGGCGTTTGAGGACGAGCGCGTTCAGCGCGACAAAGGGGGGTCTGGGGGCGCAGCCCCCAGGGATGGGACGGGTAGGGGCGGCGGGGGCGAAAACAACCACCAGGCACCCTCTTCCCCCAATCGGACGCCAAGTAAGGGAACGGTAAAACGGGCCCGGTCGTTCACTCGGCATGACAGCTATGACCCCCGGCTCGAACATCCCTCTCCCCACCACACGCGTGACGGTGGACGTCACCGCCCCCGTGCGGCTCGACGTATCGAGCCTGCTGCTCACCGCCGACGGCAAGGTGCGCTCCGACGACGACTTCATCTTCTACAACCAGCCGACCGGCCCGGGCGTGACGTACCGCTCCGGCGGCGGCACCACCCCCGACTCGATCACGGTCGACACCACGACCGTCCCCCCTGGCATCGAAAAGATCGTCGTCACGGCAAGCCCGGACGCCGCAGGCCAGACCTTCCAGGGCATCGAACCGACGGCCACGATCCGCAACGCGGCCGACAACGCCGTCCTGGCCACGTTCACACCCCCACAGCTCGGCTCCGAAACCGCACTGGTGATCGTCGAGATCTACCTCCGCAACGGCGCCTGGAAGGCCCGCGCGGTGGGCCAGGGCTACGCGAACGGCCTGGCCGGCATCGCCACGGACTTCGGCGTGAGCGTGGAGGAACCGGCCCCGGCCCCGACCCCCGCCCCGTCCGCGCAGCCGACCCCGGTCCAGCCCCCCACCCCGGTCCAGCCCCCGGCGCCTCCGGCACCCCCGGCCGCTCCCCCCACCCCCACCCTCGGCGCCGGCAAGATCAACCTCGACAAGGGCCGCGTAAGCCTCCAGAAGAACCAGACCGTCTCCCTGGTCAAGGGCGGCAAGCCCCTCCTCTCCCAGGTCAAGATGGGCCTCGGCTGGGAGCCGGCGTTCCGGGGCAAGGACATCGACCTCGACGCATCGGTCATCGCGTACGGCCCGCAGCGCAACCACATCGACAGCTGCTACTTCGGCAAGCTCTCCATCGTGAACGGCGCGATCAAGCACTCCGGCGACAACCTCACGGGCGAGGGCGGGGGCGACGACGAGGTCATCGTGGTCGACCTGGGCCGCCTCCCCCAGGAGGTCACCGGCCTGGTCTTCACGGTCAACTCCTTCTCCGGCCAGAAGTTCACGGAGGTGGCGAAGGCGTACTGCCGTCTCCTGGACGCGGCGACGGGCGAGGAACTGGTCCGCTTCGACCTGACCAGCGCCGAAGCGCAGACGGGGGTCATGATGGCCAAAATGATCAAGCAGTTCTCGGGCGAGTGGGAGATGACGGCGATCGGCGACTTCGTGAAGTCCCGCACGGTCAGGGGCATGGTGAAGCCGGCAGCTCAGGCACTCTGAGCACCAACAGAAGCGGGCCGTGGGGTCAAGCGGTCACCTTGGCGATGAACGCGGCAAGGCTCCCCACGGTCCGCCGGATCTTCTCCTCCAGAGTGATCGTCTCGTGGAGCCGCGCCCCGGCGCCCGCGTCCTTCCTGCCGCGCACATACAGCGAGCAGCACAGGTCGCCGCATATGTAGGCCCCCACCGAGTTGCCCTGCTTCCCTGCCTTCCCCGCCCTCGGCGCGACCATCAGCGACACGCCCCCGGTGTGTGAGGTCAGGCAGATCGAGCACATGCTGCGCCGTGTCTGGCCGAAGGCGGGCGCCGAACTGCGCAGGACAAGACCGGACGGACGGCCGCCTTCCAGCTCCGCGACCAGGTAGGCACGGTCAGGGGCCTGCGGATCCCGCCACCCCAGGAAGTCCAGGTCCTCCCAGGGCCGGTCGGCCAGATCACGCGGCACGGACAGGCGCCGCGCCTCACCCTTCGTGCAGTTCACGAACGCGGCACGGATCTCTTGCTCAGTCAGCGGCTCCATAACGGCAGGCTAATTTGCCTAAACACTTTAGGCAAATGCATAATCAGCTTAGCCAAACAGGCCCCACGGACGAACGGGAGAGGCCATGGCTGCACGCGCA
Organism: Streptomyces sp. NPDC002156; assembly: GCF_053593675.1. Lineage (NCBI taxonomy): Bacteria > Bacillati > Actinomycetota > Actinomycetes > Kitasatosporales > Streptomycetaceae > Streptomyces > Streptomyces sp. NPDC002156. Next base: position 1,995 of record NZ_JBSFDA010000086.1, read on the forward strand.
GGACTGACCACGGAACGCGTGACCAGAGCCGGAGCGGACCTCGCCGACGAGGTCGGCTTCGACCAGGTGACCGCCTCGGAACTCGCCCGGCGCTTCGACGTCAAGGTCGCGAGCCTGTACTCGCACGTGAAGAACACCCACGACCTCAGGACCAGGATCGCCCTCCTCGCCCTGGAGGAACTCGCCGACCGGGCCGCCGACGCCGTGGCCGGACGGGCGGGCAAGGACGCCTTGACCGCCTTCGCGAACGCCTACCGCGACTACGCCCGGGAACACCCCGGCCGCGCCGCAGCCGCCCGGATGAGACTCGACCCCGAGACGGCGGCGGCCAGTGCGGGCGTCCGGCACGCCCAGATGACCCGGGCGATCCTGCGCGGATACGACCTGACGGAGCCCGACCAGACCCACGCGGTCCGCCTCCTGGGCAGCGTCTTCCACGGTTACGTCAGCCTGGAACTGGCGGGCGGCTTCAGCCACAGCGCCCCCGACTCGCAGGAGACCTGGACCCGGACCATGGACGCCCTCGACGCCCTGCTGCGCAACTGGCCGTCTCCTTCCCCCCGTTGACCCACAGGCCGCCCCTTCCCCCATCGACCCGCAGGCTGAGGACGCACATGCACACCGACCCCGAGTGGACCACCACCCCCATCACCGCGGACCTCATACGCGGCGCCCTGGACCTGGAGCACACCTCCCACGGCGTGCTCCCCCACCGCCTGCCCGCCCGGGCCCGCGCCCAGAACACGGACCCCCAACTCACCATGGCGGAGACCCAGCCCTCCGGCGTACGGCTGGTCTTCCGCACCCGGGCGACCTCCGTCGAACTGGACACACTGCCCACCAAGCGCACCTACGTGGGCGCCCCACCCCGCCCGGACGGCGTGTACGACCTGCTCGTCGACGGCCGCCAGACCGGTCGCGGCAGCGTCACCGGCGGCAACACCGTGACCGTCGACATGGCTGCGGGGACCGCCGAAAACCGCCCCGGCACACCCGGAACCCTCCGCTTCACGGGCCTGCCGGACACCATGAAGAACATCGAGATCTGGCTGCCCCACAACGAGACCACCGAACTCGTAGCCCTCCGCACCAACGCCCCGACCGAGCCCATACCCACACCGCACGACGGCCGCAAAGTCTGGCTGCACCACGGCAGTTCGATCAGCCACGGCTCGGACGCCGCGAGCCCCACGACCACCTGGCCCGCCCTCGCCGCCTCCCTCGGCGGCGTGGAACTGATCAACCTGGGTCTGGCCGGCAGCGCCCTGCTCGACCCGTTCACCGCCCGCGCGATGCGCGACACCGCCGCCGACCTGATCAGCGTCAAGATCGGCATCAACCTGGTCAACACCGATCTGATGCGGCTGCGCGCCTTCACCCCGGCCGTCCACGGCTTCCTCGACACCATCCGCGAGGGCCACCCCACGACACCGCTACTGGTGATCTCGCCCCTCTACTGCCCCATGCACGAGGACACCCCCGGCCCCACGGCCCTGGACTTCACCACGCTCAGCACCGGCCGACTCCGCTTCCAGCCCATGGGCGACCCGGCCGAGGTCACCGCCGGAAAACTGACGCTCAACGTCATCCGGGAGGAGCTGGCACGCATCGTGAAGGAGCGGTCGGCAGAGGACCCGAACCTCCACCACCTCGACGGTCGCGCCCTCTACGGCGAGTCCGACTCCGCCGAACTCCCGCTCCCCGACCAGCTCCACCCGGACGCGGCGACCCATCGCCGCATCGGCGAACGCTTCGCCGAACTCGCCCTCACCGCACCGGAACCGCGCTCCTGGAACGCGAAGGACTAGAACAGGGCGCTGTACGCGTTCAAGGCGGGCTGCCCACCCAAGTGCGCGTACAGCACTGTGGACTCCTGCCCGATCTCCCCGCGCGCCACGAGATCGACCATCCCCGCCATCGACTTCCCCTCGTACACGGGATCGGTGACCATCCCCTCCGTACGGGCGGCGAGCCGCATCGCGTCCAGGGTCGTGTCGTCGGGGATGCCGTACACACCCGCGTGGTAGCGCTCGTCCAGCTCGACGTCGTCCTGCGTCAACTCACGCTTGAGGCCGATGAGTTGACCGGTGTTGTGGGCGATCCGCGCAATCTGCTCCTTGGTCCGGGCGGGCGCCGCCGACGCGTCGATGCCGAGCACGCGCCGCGCCCGGCCGCCCGCCTCCTCCAGCGCCGCGAACCCGGCGACCATGCCGGCCTGGGTGGACCCGGTCACGGAGCACACCACGACCGTGTCGAAGAAGACGCCCAACTCCCGCTCCTGCTCAGCGACTTCGTACGCCCAACCGGCGAAGCCGAGCCCACCCAGCGGATGGTCGGAGGCACCGGCCGGAATCGCGTACGGCTTGCCGCCGCCCTCCTCCACCTCCCGCAGGGCCAGCTCCCAGCTCTCCTTGAACCCGATCCCGAACCCGGCACGCACCAACCGCACATCGGCCCCGGCGAGCCGGCTGATCAGGATGTTGCCGACCTTGTCGTAGACGGAGTCGGGCCACTCCACCCAACTCTCCTGAACCAGAACACACTTGAGCCCGGCCCGCGCTGCACAGGCCGCGACCTGACGGGTGTGGTTGGACTGCACCCCGCCGATCGAGACGAGCGTGTCGCACCCCTTGGCGAGCGCGTCGGCGACGAGGTACTCCAGCTTGCGGGTCTTGTTGCCGCCGTACGCCACACCGGAGTTGCAGTCCTCCCGCTTGGCCCAGAGGGCGGCACCGCCAAGATGCGCGGTGAGCCGCTCCAGCGGATGCACGGGCGAGGGCCCGAAGAGGAGTGGGTAACGCTCGTACGAGGAAAGGGACATGGGGTTCTCCAGGTATCAGTGAGCCTCTTGGCCGGCATCGCCGGCTTCGTCGGCGAGCTCCTCCAGGCCCCGCCAGATCTCCGCGGTGACCCGGACCGCACTGTCCGCGTCACCCGCCGCGCAGGCCTCGATCAGCTGCTCGTGCAGCCCGGCCGAACGGCAGTTGCCGCCCTCCCCGAAGCGCCGCCGTTCCAGGCGGCGGATGAGGGGGGTGTAGCGGGCGACGGTGGCAGCGGCGGCGCGGTTGCCGCTGACGCGCACGAGGACGTCGTGCAACTCGTCGTCGGCGTGCAGGGCGGCGTCCACATCACCGGTGCGCACGGCGGCGGCGAACCGAGCGTTGGCCGCGCGCATGACGTCAATGTCCGTGCCCCGCAACCGGGGTACGGCCACCCGAACCGCCAACTCGTGCATGGCCCCGACCACGGCGGCGGCGTCCCGCACCTCGGCGGCCACGACGGGAGTCACCCGCGTATAACTCTGCGGCTTGCTCTCCAACAGCCCCTCGTCGACCAGCCGCGAGAACGCCTCCCGCACGGGCGCCCGGGACAGCCCGAGCCGCTCCGCCAGCTCGGCATCGCGCACCACCGCGCCGGGCTCGATCTCCCCGGCGACGATGGCGTCCCGAATCGCTGAGTACGCCCGATCCCTGAGCAGGGTCCGGGGCACAGGTCGTATCGCCGGTCGCATCGCATCCACAACTAAAATGTTAGATGTCAGTCACGGCGATGCACAAGGGTGTGACCCGCACCGAAGTACGGGTCACACCCAAGTCAGCTCACTTCAAGCGCGCCTCAGCCGACCCACGGCCAGTCCGCGCTCCGCGCACTCTCCAGCAGCGGCACCATCCGGAACGCCGCGTCCGAGAGCCCCCCGAAGGTGTGCCGGTTGGCCGCCCCCGACGGGCCGTGGCCCGCCTTGTACCCGGCGAGGTTCCAGGTGTACACCGGCACGTCAGCCGGTACCTGCGCGGTCGGATCACCGTGCCGGCTGTACGCGTACTGCTCGTCGGTGACGATCAGTACCCGGTCGTGCTTCTTGTAGTGGCGCCGGACCGCCTCAGTCGTGTCGGTGCCGCCCAGGTCGCCGAAGCGGTCCAGGATCTTCAGCACCGACTCGCCCTTGCGGTACTTCACGGCCTTGCTCGACGTACCGAACTCGACGAGATCCGCGTCCGCCGCCCGCAGTGCGAGCGCCGAGCCGAAGACCGCCGCCGCGTCGGCCCGGGTGAGTTCCGAGCGCTCGGACAGCCGGGAGAAGAACATCGAGCCCGAGCGGTCGACGAGGACCAGCGTCCGCCCGCCCAGCGCCGGCACATTGGCCAGCGAGTGCCCGAGCGCCTGCTCCAGCGGGTACGCCCAGCGCAGCGAGGGCGCGTGCCGGTACGCGGCGAGGTAGCGGAAGGGGAACTGCCGCGAGCGCGCAACCTCGGCCGGGTCGCTGATCTTGGCGGCGACCCGCGCCGCGACCTCGTCGCTCACCCCCGCCTCGTCGAAGTTCCGCAGGTTCCGGACAAGCGCCATCGCCCCCATGGACGGAATGACCGCCTCCCAGGCCGCCCTGTCCATCGGCCCCTGCAGCCAGCCGGCCAGCGCCTCCCAGGTCATACCCGCGTCCGCCAGCCGCTCGGCGCCGCCCGACCCGGTCACGACCTTGCGCCGCTTGGCGGGCCGCAGCGCCATCAGGTCACGGTGTGCGGTGAGCACGGGCAGCGACTTGGGCACGACGGCCGTCTCCGGGTTGTGGCGCCGGTCGAGGGCGTACTGGAACAGGTCCCCCTGCCACGGCTTGTCCGCGTCCGGCGCCGCGTGCACGAGGTTGAGGATGTCGCCGAAGCGGTAGCCCTTGGACGCCGTGTCGTACTTCAGCAGCGACTTGCCGCTGTAGAGCCGACGTACGGCGTCGGCGACGCCCCGCTTCACCGGCTTGGGGATGTTCCGGCCGTACCGCGAGGTCCAGTAGGCGAGCAGCTCGCCGGGCTCGTCCGGGCGACGCAGTACGGAGTCGATGACCTGCCGGTTCGTCGGACCGTCGGTGACGTTCGCGTCGAGGCGTGCCTTCACGTACTCGGCGGCGCCCACGATGGCGGCCGTACGGAGGTTGCCCTCGCCGCGCAGCCAGCCGAGCAGGCCGGCCGTCCACGCCGGGTCGGTGACGGCGAGCCGGCGTACGAGCGCGGCGAACCGGTCGTCGCGGTCCTCGCCGCTCTCGTAGAAGGTCTTCTGCGCGACGAAGTTGGCGAGCGACAGCAGGAACAGTTCCGAGCGCTCGTCCCGCTCACGGCCGCGGCCGCCCTCGAACGTACGGAGCACACGCCCCGTCGAGGTGACCCGCGAAGCGGGCTGCGCCTTGGTGGCCTTGGTGTTGAATCGCGCCATGATGAATTCCCCCCCATTCGCCGGCACTTCGTGCGTGGAACGGTTGTTTTTGGAGGGAGGCGCAGCAATAGGAGGGTGACCGAGGTCGAAATCGGCGACGGTTGCTTATAACTGGCGCGTCTTCCATTCCGCCACACCGACCCTGGGCCGATGACGGGATTCGAACCCGCATGAGGAGTCAACCCCACCAGTTCCCGAAGTATCCGCTGCCTGCGCACCGGGCACCCACCATTTGCTGCGCCTCCCCGAGATCGAATCGCGCACCGGGAGGTGCATGAAGCAATTGACGTACTGGGTGTCCAGAGATCGAAGCCGGCGGAACCGACGTAGGTGCTCTGTCCTCTGAGCTACACCGGCGCGTTGTACCGATGGCGGGATTCGAACCCGCGGCCGCCCCATTGAGAGTGGAAGTAGGTCCTGCCTTCGCACCTGGACGTTCATCACTCTAGGAGGCGTACCGCGGGCCGAGCGACCGATTTATTTATCCGCGCTTCTGCCGCTTCCACGGCCCCGTGATGGCCAGCATGATTCCCGGCGTCTGGATGTTGGCGTACAAGGTCTTGCCGTCGGGTGAGAAGGTGACGCCGGTGAACTCGCTGTATTCAGGCTCTTCTTCAGTACCGGCGTTGAGTTCGTTGCGGGCGATCGGGTACGTCCGTCCGCTGTCCGTCGCGCCGAACAGGTGCTGGATGCCCTCGCCGTCCTCGGCGATGATCAGGCCGCCGTACGGGGAGACGGTGATGTTGTCGGGGCCGTCGAAGGCGCCGTCGACCGACGGGTCGGGGTTCACGCCCAGCAGGACCTTCAGGGTCAGCGTGCGGCGCTTGGGGTCGTAGAACCAGACCTGGCCGTCGTGCTGGACGGGGCTCTCGGCGCGGGCGTACGAGGAGACGATGTAGGTGCCGCCGTCGCCCCACCACATGCCTTCGAGCTTGCGGGCCCGGGTGATCTCCCCGGTGCCGAACTGCTTGCGCACGTCGACGGTCTTCCCGTCGCGGTCGGGTACGTCGACCCAGTCGACGCCGTACACCGTGCCGATCTTCGTGGCGCGGGAGAGGTCGTCGACGAACTTGCCCGCGGAGTCGAAGCACTTGGGGGCCTGGAGGGTGCCCGCGGTGTCGGAGAGGGTGCGGAAGGTGCCGTGGCCGTAGTGGAAGTGCTGCGGCGCGGTCCAGCGGTAGAGCAGGCCGTTGGGCGAGGCGGCGTCCTCGGTGAGGTAGGCGTGGCCGCGCTTGGGGTCGATGACGACGGCCTCATGGTCGTAACGCCCGAAGAACTTCAGGGGCTTGGGGTTCTTGTTGGCGCGCTTGTCGCAGGGGTCGACCTCGAAGACGTACCCGTGGTCCTTGGTCATGCCGTTGACGCCGGCGCGGTCGGAGTTCTCCTCGCAGGTGAGCCAGGTGCCCCAAGGGGTGCTGCCACCAGCGCAGTTGGTGGACGTACCGGCGATGCCCACCCACTCGGCGACCTGACCGCCGGGACGCACCTCGACGACCGTGCAGCCACCGGACGCGGCCGGGTCGTAGACCAGGCCCTCGGTGAGCGGCACCGGGTACTTCCAGTTGGCGCGCGGGCCCTTCAGCTCGTGGTTGTTGACGAGAAGGGTGGTACCGCGCGGCCCGGCGAAGGCGGCGGTGCCGTCGTGGTTGGACGGGGTGATCTCGCCGGACTCCAGCTTGGTCTTCCCGCTGTACGTGATCACGCGGTACGAGAATCCGGCGGGAAGCGCCAGCAGCCCCTTGGGGTCGGGCAGGAGCGGCCCGTAGCCGACGCCCCCACCGTGCCGGTCCTCGGTGGCAGCCGTCTCCGTGGACGCGAGGGCGTTGGGCGCGGTGGCGAGGGCGCCGACACTGCCGGCCAGCGCGACCCCGGCCGAGGTGATCGCGGAGTTCCTGGCGAAGTCCCTGCGGGTGAGCGACATGGTGATGTCTCCTGTGACGGTGGGCGTGCCGTGCGGCAAACGGGACGTGGAGGGCGGCGCACTCGTTCGGCGCAACCGTCCCGCCCACGCTTGAACGCGAGTTGAACGGCGAGCGACATCACGGACCAAGGTTCAGCATGGCGCCCCAAAGGGGCGCGGGGAACTGCGCGACAAGCCACGACGCACCCGCAGCCGGGGTCGATCCGCAGCACCCCCCACAGACTCCGCACCGCACCACTACTACCCCCCTTGCTGCGACCGCGCCTTGAACGCCGCCTTCCGCGCCTCCTTAGCCACCCGCTTGTCCGGATGCAACCGCCCCATCGCCTCCAGCACATCCGCCGTAGCCGGATGCCCCACCCGCCACGCCGCCTCGAAGAACCCCCCGTGCTGCTGGGCCAACCCCTCCACCAGCCCCCGCAGCTCCGCCGAGTTCCCCTCGGCAGCCAGCTGCGCGGCCACCGTGTCGATGGTCAGCCAGAACACCATCGCCTCGGACGGCGCCGGCACATCCGGCACCCCGTGCTCACTGAGCCAGACCCGCGCCAGCCCACCCAGCTCCGCATCGTCGAGAACCTCCCGCAGCGCGGGCTCCGCCTCGGCACCGACAAGAGACAGCGCCTGCTGGCAGAGCAGCCGCCGCAGCGGCCCACCGGCGTCCCCACCCCGCGCCGCCGCAAGCAACTCCCGCGCCGCGGCAAGGGGTTCACGACGCGTCAGCCACTGCTCGGTCTCGGCCTGCGCCGCCGTCGCCGGGAAGTCCGCCGTACCGTCGAGCAACGCGTCCGCCCCCTTGTCCGCGAGGTCCCCGACGGCGGGCGCCACGAAGCCGGACTCCAGCAGCCGGGCCCGTACGCCGTACAGACCGAGCGGGGTCAGCCGGACCATGCCGTAGCGGGAGACGTCGGTGTCGTCGCCCGCGAGCGCGCCCTCGGCGGGTTCGTCGGTGTCCGCCATGAGCGCCTCGTCGACGGGCCGGTAGGCGACGAGCCCGATGGGTTCGAGCAGCCTGAACTGGTCGTCGAGGCGCATCATCGTGTCCGAGACCTGCTCCAGGACGTCATTGGTGGGCTCGCTCATGTCGCTCGGTACGACCATGGACGCGGCCAGCGCCGGCAGCGGCACCGGACTGTCGGCGGGCCCGCCCTCACTGACGGTCAGCAGGTACAGGTTGGCGAGCACCCCGTCGAGGAGGTCGGCCTCCGCCTCGGGGTCCCAGTCCAGCTGGGAGAAGTCGACCTCGGCGCCCTCGTCCATGGCGCCGACGAGATCGTCGAGGTCGGGCACGCTCGCGTCGGCGAGGACGGTCTCCAGCGCCGCGAGCCAGACCGCGAGCACGTCGTGCGGTGCCCCGGAGGTGAGCAGCGCCAGGTCCTCGCCCACCGTGACGGTGCCCTCGTCCTCGTCGACGACCTCGACGAGCCCGGTGTCCACGGCGACCCGCCACGCCTCACTGGCATGCGCGAGCGCGTCCTCGACCGCTAGGCCCTCCCCCGCAGCCCCGTCGGCGATCAGCCCGAGCGTCTCCGCCGCCGCCGGCAGCTGCTCGTCGACGAGTTCGCCACCGGCCCCGACCCGGGTGCCCGGCCCGGCCCAGCGGGCGAGCCGGACGGCGCGGGAGACCAGCGGGGCGGCGAGCGCGTCCCGCGCCAGCTCCGCTTCGGAGTGCAGTCGCACCGGCGGCAGGGGGGAGCTGTCTGACATCGGCTGTTTTCTCCTCAGGCGCCCGAAAGGCCGTACGGCGGCACCCGGTACGCATCCACTACACATCCGATACGTGATCCGAAGTCCGACGACGGCGTCTGACGACCGTACGACGTTGTGTTGAAGGCCGTACGACTCAGCCGCTCAGCCTAGACGGATTTGGCACCATGCCGCCCGGTTCATGAACCTGCCAAAGGCGGTAGATGGCTGAAACCTTGACAACTGGCGTGACCAGGCAGGAGATTGACGCGCGTAGAAGTTCAGGCCGGGCGTTCACCGTCGATCGCCCGGCGCCGAGCCCTCGGCGCGGAGCCTTTCGCACCGAGTGTTCACCGGATGTCTACGCGCGTCGCCAGCCGCCCAGCAGCTCGCGTTCCCCCCACGGCACCACCCTTGACAGCTTCTTCACCACCTTCGTCCCGGCACCCACGTTTGTCCCCGGAGGGATCCCGTTGCCGAGCAAGTCTTCCGCGCGTCTCGGCGCGCTCACTGTCGCCGCCGTCTGTTCCACGGTCGTCACCCTGGTGGTGATCCCGTCGTCCGCGCAGGCCGACACCGTGCGTATTCATGACATCCAGGGCACCACGCGCCTCTCCCCGCTCGCGGGCCAGAAGGTCACGGACGTGGCGGGAATCGTCACCGGCGTCCGTACCTACGGTTCGTCGCGCGGCTTCTGGATCCAGGACACGGCCCCGGACGCCGACCCGGCCACCAGCGAGGGCGTCTTCGTCTTCACCAGCTCCAAGCCGACCGTCGCCGTCGGCGACTCGGTCACCGTCACCGGCACCGTCGCGGAGTACGTGCCGGGCGGCAACTCGTCCGGCAACCAGTCGCTGACCGAGATAACCAAGCCGACGGTCACCGTCGTCTCCAGCGGCAACGCGGTCCCGGCCCCGACGGTCGTCGACGCCAAGTCCGTACCGGCCGTCTACACCCCGGCCGGCGACACCGCCGCGAGCGGCTCGGTGAACGCGCTGACGCTGGAGCCCACGAAGTACGCCCTGGACTACTACGAGTCCCTCGAGGGCATGGACGTCCAGGTCAAGGACGCTCGTGTGGTCACCGCCACCGACCCGTACACCGAGCTGTGGGTCACGGTGAAGCCGCGCGAGAACGCCAACCGCCGTGGCGGCACGGTGTACGGCTCCTACACCTCGCAGAACACCGGCCGGATCCAGATCCAGTCCCTGGGCGCGGTGGCCGACTTCCCGACCGCGAACGTCGGCGACAGCCTCACCGGTACGACCACCGGCCCGCTGGACTACAACCAGTTCGGCGGCTACACCCTCGTCGCGAACGAGATCGGCACCCTGAAGCAGGGCGGCCTGGAGCGCGAGACGACCCGCAAGCAGTCGCGGAGCGAGCTGGCGGTGGCGACGTACAACGTCGAGAACCTCGACCCGTCCGACGCCACGTTCGAGGAGCACGCCGCCGCGATCGTGAACAACCTGCAGTCGCCCGACATCCTGTCCCTGGAGGAGATCCAGGACAACAACGGCGCGACGAAGGACGGTACGGTCGCCGCCGACCAGACGGTCCAGAAGCTGATCGACGCGATCGTCGCGGCGGGCGGCCCGACGTACGACTGGCGCTCCATCGACCCGGTCGACCTCGCGGACGGCGGCGAGCCCGGCGGCAACATCCGCCAGGTGTTCCTGTTCAACCCGGCGCGGGTCTCCTTCATCGACCGCCCGGGCGGCGACGCCACGACCGCCGTCGGTGTCACCAAGGATCACGGCAAGGCGGCCCTGACGGTCTCCCCCGGCCGCATCGACCCGGCCAACGCGGCCTGGACGAACAGCCGCAAGCCGCTCGCGGGCGAGTTCGTCTTCCGCGGCAAGACCGTCATCCTGATCGCCAACCACTTCTCCTCGAAGGGCGGCGACCAGGGCCTCACCTCGCAGTACCAGCCGCCGTCGCGCAGCTCGGAGACCCAGCGTCACCTCCAGGCGACCGCGGTGAACACGTTCGTCAAGGACATCCTGAAGGTCCAGAAGAACGCGCACGTGATCACGCTCGGCGACATCAACGACTTCGAGTTCTCCGACACCACCGAGCTGCTGGAGGACGGCGGCGCGCTGTGGTCGGCGATCAAGTCGCTGCCGAAGAGCGAGCGTTACACCTACGACTACCAGGGCAACAGCCAGGTCCTGGACCAGATCCTGGTCAGCCCGTCGATCAGTCGCGGCTGCGACTTCGACTACGACTCCGTGCACATCAACTCGGAGTTCAACGACCAGATCAGCGACCACGACCCGCAGGTGCTCCGCTTCAAGCCGTAACTCCCAGTGGTTCAGGCCTGGTTGAACACACCGTTCAGCCAGGCCTGCCACTCGGCCTCGCACTCCTTGATGTCGCTGTCCGGCGTGAAGTCGTGCAGCGAGATGCCGACGGGGTAACCCCAGTGGTTGCGCCCGAAGATACGGGTGAGCCCCCGGTCCGTCCGCAGCCCGATGAAGTACGGGTCCCGGAAGTCGACCACGGCCTCGAACACGTCGGGCCCCTGGACGGTCACCCGCTCACCGGCGGCCACGCCCTCCCCGAGACCGAGCGCCCGCCCCACAACGGCCAGCGCGTCGGGCGCCTTCGAGCCCTCGGGCCCGTCGAAGGTGGCGAAGGCGGCAGGCCGCGGCGCGAAGTGGACGAGGTACTCGCGCAGGGTGTGCAGATAGAAGTCGGTGTGCTTGGCGGCACCGTCGTACTGGTTGTCCCAGTCGTCGACGAAGATCCCGCTGTGCACGTACCGCACCCAGGCCCGCCGGCCCTCGTCGCGCGGCTCGACGGTGTAGTCGAGCTGGTTGGCGGTCTGTTCGGCGATGCCCTCGACGTCCTCGACGCGGTTGGTGTAGCGGTGCGGAGGCTCCCAGGCGGTGACCGTCGACCCGAAGGGCCCCTTGCCGCCGACCCGTGGCTCCGGCGGCTCCATCGGCCACAGATACCCGCCGGTCCCGGTGGTGATCGCCTCCCACACCTGCTCCGGGCTGGCGTCGACCTCGAACTCCCGGACGATCTCGAACTCTTTGGACACTTTCTCGGACATGACGAACTCCTGACTCATTCCAACTCGGTCTGCTTGAGCGTGGGATGGACGGCCACGACGATCCGGTGGTCACGGCCGCCCTCGGCCTCCGGGGAGTCGTACTTGCGCACCAGCGCGGCGACTCCCGCCGTCAACTCCTCGACGAACGCGGCCCGTTCACCCGCCGAGGCGAAGCGCACCTCGCCGTCCAGCGCGTACGTGGCGAGCCCCTTGCGGGCCTTCGTCGCGCCGGTGATCAGCGCCCCGACGTCCCTCACCAGCCGCGCCCCGACCGCCAGCAGCCAGCGCGCGGAGAGCTGGTCCCGGAAACGGTCGGGATCGGGCTGTACGGCGGCGAGGGCGAGCGGCGAGATGACGTACGACGCGGCGGTCGCCCGCATCAGCCGCTCGGTGACATTGCCCTTGCGGCGCTCCCCGGCCAGCTCGACCAGTCCGTGCCGCTCCAGCGCCTTGAGGTGGTAGTTCACCTTCTGCCGGGGCAGCCCGACCTTGCCGGCCAGCATGGCGGCCGACGCGGGCCCGGCGGCCAGCTCGGCGAGCAGCCGGCCCCGTATGGGGTCCAGCGAGACGGCGGCGGCGGCCGGGTCCTCGATCACGGTGACGTCCAACATGGCTCCACCGTCTCACCGAACACTTTTTTTGTCCAGGGGAGAAAAGTCTTCGGTGAGAGACGGGTGCGAGGCCCGGATCACTCAGGGACGAGGCCGAGGGCGTACGAGTACCGACTGCCCGTGAAGGACTTCACCGCGGGGTACGTCCGTACGCGCTCCCACTTCGGCTCCGCCGAGCCGAGGCCCGCTCCCGACGAGGCGATGGCCTCGTCGTAGGACTCCGCGCTCTCCCACTCGGCGTAGTTCAGGACGTGGGTCCCGTCCTGGCTGAGGTGGAAGTGCGCGGAGATCAGCCCGCGGTCGCTCTCCGGCGGGTCGGCGAGGGCGTCGAGCACCAGGTCGACAAACTCGCGCCGGCGTTCGGCGGTTTCCTCCACGAAGTCGATCCGGCCGACCAGGACGAGCCCGGGCACGCGCGTGTCACCGACGGCCCGCTCCCGGCTCCGGTACCGCCGGTACCGATCGAGGGCGACCCGCTCGATCCCCGGCACAGCGATGTCGATCTCGTCGACGCGCTCCTGCCGCTGCGTCTTGACGAAGGCCTCGTAGTCCTGCTCGCGGGCCCACTGGGAGTGATGGAGAAGGGTGGTCCCGTCATGCCCGGCGTAGACGAAGTAGCCGAGCCCTCCCTCGGCGGGCCAGGCCCGGCGCTCCCAGGTCGCGGCGATGGCCTCGACGGTCTCCCGCTGCCGCTCGGGCGTACCGACCCGCCAGGTGCTGAAGAAGGGCGCCAGGGCGTCCGGGCGGGTGAGATCGGGGTGCGTGTGGGTACGACGGGCCATGACGGCCTCCGTGTGATCGGCAACGTGTGTACGCCGACCAGCCTCCGACCTCGACCAGGATTGAGGTCAAGCCCTACCAGAGGCCGCGACCAACTCCCCTATCCCTTGGGCCCGTTGCCGGACCCCCCTTCCTCCAGCCCCGCCAACCGACTCTGGAACCAGTCGAGCCGGGCCTGCAACAGCGCGGCCTCGGCGACGAGTTCGGGCACCCCGAGCCCCTCGGCGGAGCCCAGTTGACCGCCGGCGCCTGCCACCCCACGACCACCGCCCCCCGCCACGACCCGCAGTCCGTCCCCGGCCAGCCGGGCGAACCCGGCGAGCGACACGGACGTACGCCCTCGCACGCAGCCCGCGCACACGGCGGCCAGGCCGAGCCAACCCGGCCTGCCCCAGCCGGCGTCGGCGAACGCGACGGCGGCCGCACCGCAGACACAGGGCCCGACGGTCGCGACGCGCACCCGCTGACGGGCGTACCGGAAGCCGAGTTCGAAGCGGATGTAGGCACCGAGGACGGTGACGTCGAGCAGGACGGCCGCCCGGTGCTCGCCGGTGCACAGCAGCCCTTCGGCCGTTGCCCGGTCGTGCACACAGTGGAACCCGCAGTCGCAGCGGCGATTCGGCGCACGGTGCCGCAGCCCGTAGACGCAGGACGCGTCGGCGAGGACTCCGTACGGCAGCGCGCCGCCCAGCGACACCCCGGTGAACCCGGCCCGGGTGCCGTCCTGGGACAGCACCGGGTGGGCGATCTTGTATCCGGTCGGCGGCTCCGCCGGACGTTCCTCGGGGAGCCGCAGCCTCATCGGGCGACCGGAGCCTCTTCGACGGAGGCTGCCAACTCCTGCACTTCGTCAGGCAGTTGGAGTTCTTCGTCCTGGACGGGAACCTGCTCCTCCGCGACACCGGTGGCGAGTGCCTTGCCGAGCTTCATGACGCCTCCCATGACTGCTGTTCGGTGGCCGTTCCGGCCATGGTGACTCATGGGAGCCCGATTTGGCACTAGTGCCTCCACCTTCGCCGTAGCACTGCTTACCAATACAAGGCAAAAAAATTAAGTAGAGCTTCACCAACAACCCGTCGAGACTACTCGCATGAAGACACCACCGACACCGACATCAACACGGACACCGACGCCCTTCGGCCGTGCCCTGTGCGCGATGGTCACCCCTTTCACCGCCGAGGGCGCCCTGGACCTCGACGGCGCCCAGCGGCTCGCCGACCGGCTGGTGGCCGGGGGCTGCGACGGCCTGGTGCTCTCCGGCACGACGGGCGAGTCCCCGACCACGACGGACGCGGAGAAGTCGGCGCTGGTACGGGCGGTGCGGGAGGCGGTCGGTGCGCGGGCGTCGATCGTGGCGGGAGTGGGAACAGCCGACACCCGCCACTCCGTCGAACTGGCCCGGGCGGCCGAAAAGGCGGGCGCGGACGGCCTGTTGGCGGTGGCGCCCTACTACAGCCGACCCCCGCAGGACGCGATCGAGGCCCACTTCCGAGAACTGGCGGACGCCACCGCCCTCCCCCTCACGCTGTACGACATCCCGGGCCGCACCGGCGTACGCATCGAGCCGGAGACGATGATCCGCCTGGCCGAACACCCGAGGATCGTCGCGGTGAAGGACTGCGCGTACGACCTGATGGACACTCAGAAGGTGCTGACCCGGACCGACTTGGCGTACTACACGGGCTGCGACGAGTACGTACTGGCGCTGTACGCGCTGGGCGGCGCCGGATACATCAGCACGGTGGCGAATGCGGCCCCCCGCCACTTCCGGTCGATCATCGACAGGTTCGACGCGGCAGAGACGGCCGAGGCGGCCCGCCTACAGCAACGAGCCCTCCCCCTCACCGAGTTGATGATGGCGAAGGACCTGCCGGGAGCGGTGACGACGAAGGCACTGCTGGGCCGGCTGGGCCTGCCCTCGGGCCCGGTAAGGCCACCACTGCGCCCGGCGGACGAGCGGACGAAGGACGAACTACTGGCGGCGTACGAGGAGTTGACCGCGTAAAGCCCGGTGACGGGGGGAGGGGCGAGGTCCGAACCGGACCTCGCCCCTCCCCCCCAAAAAAAGCCACGGCTCAATCAATCCCAGCGATACCCGTCACCCAACAGGAGGAAGTGCTCCAGCACGTCCTCCATCGGGTCGTCGATCTGACCGACGTTGACGAGCCCGATCTTGGGACCGTTGTGCGAGTTCGTGTTGTACTCGTCCGCGCACGCCGTCCCTGCGGAGAGCCCGCAGACCACGGCCGCGGTGGCCGCCCCCGTCAGCCAGCGCGCGGTGATCCTGGCCCGCTCGTTCGTCATGAGCTCCGCCCCTCGTCCTGCTTCGACATTCGGCATCTGATCGTCGGACACTGTGTCCACCCGTTCATCTGCCTGAAGCCGGACGAGGTCACGCGGAGTAACCCGTACGTGATCTTGGGGGGTTGCCGTACGAACCCGTACGGGGTACGTCAGTTGTGGCTGTGGAGAACCTCGTTCAGACCGCCCCAGACCGCGTTGTTCGGGCGGGCCTCGACCTTGCCGGTGACGGAGTTGCGGCGGAACAGGATGTTGGAGGCGCCGGAGAGTTCGCGGGCCTTGACGATCTGGCCGTCGGGCATGGTGACGAGGGTGCCGGCGGTGACGTACAGCCCGGCCTCGACCACGCACTCGTCGCCGAGCGCGATCCCCACGCCGGCCTCGGCGCCGACCAGGCAGCGCTCGCCGATCGTGATACGGACCTGGCCGCCGCCGGACAGCGTGCCCATCGTCGAGGCACCGCCGCCGATGTCGGAACCGTCGCCGACCACGACACCGGCCGAGATACGGCCCTCGACCATCGACGTACCGAGGGTGCCCGCGTTGAAGTTGACGAAGCCCTCGTGCATGACGGTCGTGCCCTCGGCGAGGTGCGCGCCGAGGCGCACCCGGTCGGCGTCGGCGATACGGACGCCCTTGGGGGCCACGTAGTCGGTCATCCGGGGGAACTTGTCGACGGACGTCACCTGGAGGTGCAGGCCCTCGGCGCGGGCGTTGAGCCGCACCTTCTCGATGTCGTCCACGGCGACCGGGCCGAGCGAGGTCCAGGCGACGTTGGCGAGGTGGGCGAAGATGCCGTCCAGGCTCTGCCCGTGCGGCTGTACGAGCCGGTGCGAGAGCAGGTGGAGGCGGAGGTAGACGTCGTGCGTGTCGAGCGGCTTGTCGTCGAGGGAGGCGATGACCGTACGAACCGCGACCACTTCGACACCCCGGCGAGCGTCAGGGCCGACCGCTTTGGCCGCACCCTCGCCGAGCGCCTCGACGGCCCGCTCGACGGACAGCCGCTCGGTACCGGCGGGACCGGGCTCGGCGGACAGCACGGGGGCGGGGAACCAGGTGTCGAGAACAGTCCCGTCAGCGGCGACGGTGGCAAGCCCGGCGGCCACGGCGCCGGTGGTACGAGAAGCAGTCGTATCGGTCATAGACAAAACCTAACTTGAGGGGCCCCACCCGAGCGAACCAGCACGGACCAGATCTCAAGGACCGGTCACACCATCCAGCCCGGCTGACACCGTCCAGCCCGCCTGGCACCCCCAGCCCGTCCGGCGTTTGAGGACGAGCGCGTTCAGCGCGACCGTCCCACCCACCCACCTCCGCCTTGCCCACCCGCCCCAGGCACCCCCAGCCCGTCCGGCGATTGAGGACGAGGCCGTTCAGGCCGACACGCGGGGGTCTGGGGGCGCAGCCCTCAGGAACGGGATGGGACGGGTAGGGGCGGCGGGGGCGAGAAAACACCCCACCTCACCCCCGCAACACCCGCCCGAACACCTCCCGAGCAAACTCCTCCTCATACTCCCGCCCCGTAAGCAACACCTGCAGACACATCCCGTCCATCACCGCCACCAACGCCCGCGCGGTCACCGCATCCGTCCGCCCCACCAACAACTCCCCCACCCCCTCCACCCACTCAGCCGCAACAGGCCGCAACGCCGGCCGCCGAACCGCCGCCAGATACAACTCGCACTCCAGCTCCACCCCCGCCCGATCCCCACCCAGCCACTCCCCCAACAACCCGGCAAGCTCCCCTGCCAGATCCCCCGTCCCGTCCCGCAGCCCACCCCTCGCGGCGACCACCTTCGCGAACCCCTCGTTCGCCTGCCGAAGCGCGGCGACGAGCAGCTCGTCCAGCGTGCTGAAGTGATACGTCGTCGACCCCAGCGGCACATCCGCCTCGGCCGCGACCGACCGATGACTGAGCCCCGCAATCCCCTTCTTCCCCACCACCCGAATCGCCGCGTCGATGATCCGCTGCCGCCGCTCGGGGTCGTACCGCCGCCCCATCAGTGCGCACCGCCCATGTTCAGCACGACGACCCCGCCGATGATGAGCACGATCCCGGCGACCTTCGCCACGCCCATCCCCTCCCCCAGGAACACCGCGCCGATCGTCGCGACGGCAGCGGTCCCTATCCCGGACCAGATCGCGTAAGCCGTCCCCACCGACACGGTCTTCAGCGTCTGCGCGAGCAGCACGAACGCGACGGCGTACCCCAGACCGGTCAGCACGGACGGCCACAGCCGGCTGAAGCCGTCGCTGTACTTCATGGCGGTCGTGGCGCCCACCTCGGCGGCGATGGCTCCGACCAGCAGCAGATATCCCATGTGTACGAGTGTACGCATCGATATGTACGCCCGTACACAGCACCGCCCAAACCCACCCTCAACCGCCCCACCCCACCCGCACCGACCACCAACTCCCCCACCCCCCGGTCTCATTGAGGAAACAACCCTTCTCACAGCAATGGACAGTCCCCTAGCCTCGCGTCCATTACTGTTTCAACTACTCGTTCACACGTTCGCCACAGGCGACGCCGGAGGAACAGCGCATGACAGAAGAAAAGCCCCGGCTCATCCCAACTCAACCGTGGGAGAACGGCTGGGCCCCGGACACCTCACGTGTGCCCGGGACGCGGCGGCTCTGGATGGCGGGCACCCTGGCCCTGTCGGTCGTGGCCGCCTGTGTGACCGCGATCATCGTCACGGAGCGGCAGTCCGTGGAGCCGACGCCCGTGGCGAAGGCCCCGCTGCCGTCGCCGGGCTCCACGTACCCCGGTCTCCTCACCTACGCCTCCCCGTCGGCGACCGGAGCCGCACCGCCGAGCGGGAAGAGCGGCCTGTCGTCGGCCCAGCCGACCACGCCGGCCGCCACGGCCCCCGCGCCCGCCGCCCCCGCCCCGAACGCCGAGGGCTCCGCGTCCGCTCCGGCCTCGGCGGCCCCCGAGAAGCCGGCCGCCTCCCCCTCCCCCAGCAAGTCCTCGGCCGCTCCCGTGCAGCCGGCCTCCCTCTGGAGATCCGTCCAGTCGGCCAACTACCCCAGCCGCTACTGGCACGTGGACGACGGCCTCGTGAAGCTCGACTCGGTCCGCGGCTCGGAATCCCGCAGGGACTCCACCTTCAAGGTGGTCAAGGGCCTGGCGAACGCCGACTGCTACTCCTTCGCCACGGCCTCCGGCTCATACCTGCGCCACCGCAACTTCGTCCTGCGCGCCGAGCGCAACGACGGCTCGTCCCTCTTCAAGAAGGACGCCACGTTCTGCGCCCGCGGCTCGTCCGTCTCCGGCGCGGCGATGCTGGAGTCGGTCAACTACCAGGGCTACTTCCTCCGGCACAAGAACTTCCAGATCCGCCTCGACCGCTTCGAGTACTCCAGCGGGTACGCGGCGGACTCGGCGTTCAAGGTGGTCGCCGCCCTGTCCTGAGCCATGCCCCCCGCACTGTCAGTGTCGTCCGGCACCATCGCACCATGACCCGATCAGCAGATGGAACGGCTGCCCGAGTGGAATTCGCCCACGCGGTTCGGACAGTCATGGCCGAGGCAGTGCGGGAGGGTGGCACGAAGCCCACTCTGAAGAGAATCGCCCATGCCTCGCAGGGAAAAAGCCGTCCGAGTGTGAGCACATCGGCGATCAGCGCGTGGAAGAACGGGGAGCGGCTCCCGTCATCCTGGTCGGTTCTGGAGTCATTTCTCGTAGCACTGGAGCAGGCAGCATCACTGCCACGAGGAAAATTCGATCGGCGCTTCTGGGAGCGGCTGTACACACTTGCCCAGAGCGACCCCGTTGTCGCTCCGTCGCGAGTCGCGGTGTTTCCGGTGCGGGACGCCGACCCGCTCGAACTAAAGGTGCACCGAGCGCGCACGCTGGGAGACGGCACTGCTGTCCCCGCCTACATCCCCCGCGACATCGATCCCGCGGTACGCAAAACGTTGTCCCGGATCAGGAACGACGGAGGTGTCGTTCTCCTTGTCGGGGCCTCCACATCGGGCAAGACCCGCTGCGCCTATGAGGCGATGACCAAGGTGTTGCCGGACCACATGCTCGTTGTGCCACCGCACGTCACGGATCTGCCGGACGCCATCACCGAAGCCGTCCGATCGGGCCGGTCCGGAAGCCCATGCGTCCTCTGGCTCAACGACATGGAGCAATACCTCGGCCCGCAGGGCCTGACACTCGGCGACATACGGGCCCTGCGCGTGGCTCGGACCGTAGTACTCGGCACCATGCGTTCCCGTATCCGCGAAGACCTGCCTTCCCACGAGTTGGTGCGGCTGGCTGAGGAGTTCGAGGTGGAGCGGCTGTGGTCGCCGCAGGAGCTCGGACGCGCCCGGGAGCGGTTGCGGTCCCACCGTGATGAGCGGCTGCGCCTGGCTCTCGACCAGGCCGAAGACTTCGGCATCGCGGAGACACTGGCCACTGGACCTCAGCTGTGGCGGGAGCTGCGCGGCGCCTCAGTCGTCAACGGCAATCCTCGCGGCGCCGCTCTGGTGTGGACCGCGATCGACCTGGCCCTGGCAGGCCTCACCGAACCGCAGCCGGCCGACCTGCTCAGAGATCTGCACGAGCGGTACATACCGGGCCGCAACAAGCAGCTGATCGCCCCCGAACCCTTTGACGCCGCACTCTCCTGGGCTACAAGTCCGCGGGACGCGGTGACTCGCTTGTTGATCCCCGAGGGTGATGGGCTGAGGCCGTTCGACTACCTGCTCGATGCACATCTGCGAGATCAAGGGCCGTCATCGGACCTGATCCCCGAGGAGATCTGGGAGGTCGCCCTCGATCGTGGATCCCAGAAGCACCAGCGGTTCAGCATCGCCCTGGCCGCCCATGCCAACGACCGCATGGACATAGGTCGGCGCGCCCTCCAGCCGTTGGCGGACGCGGAGGACGTGGACACCCTCCGCACACTGGGTCTGCTCTACGAACGGAGTGACACTGGAGAAGCGGTCCAGTGGCTTCAGCGCGCCATTGATGCAGGCGACATCCTGTCCCTCCGGCTCATGGGCAACCTGCACTTCCGGAAGCAGGACAGGGAGACTGCGACGGCGTGGTACAGGCGAGCGGCAAAAGCCGGCGACGAGGTGTCGCAGTCGTACTACAACTACCCGGGCGTGGACCGACGCCCGACTCCGGATGAACTGACCCCGCCAGCGGCACCACCCAAGGCGGATGACGAAGACGACTGGGACGACGATCGGGAGTACGGTCCGTCGGCTCGCACCTTGCGTGTCCTGGAGGCCGCCCTCGACATCTTGTCCGACATGGCGAGCATGGCTCGCAGGGAGATCGGTGACCGCCCCGTCGACCTCGGTGACGGCTACGCGTTCGTTTTCAGCGAATTGCCGGTGCTGACGTGGCGGCAGGACGCCCAGTGGCGTCGTCAAATGGTGCGCTGCTTCGATGACTTGGCCGAGGACATCAGGGCGGGAAAATGGCCGCAGCCCACCTGCACGGGCGAGGAGATGGCAGTACACCTGGCCATCGAGCAGGCATCAAGCATGGTGGTGGACTCCCCTGAGCTGGTCGCCTCGTTCGTGGAAGGGCTACCGCCGCACCACGACGACTGGGACTGGGGACTGTGCCTCGATGTACTGCTCGAGGACACGGACGTGCTCTTCCTCTACGAGCCCTGGTCTCAAGGCATCGAGGACTCCGACGATCACGTCAACCAGTTCATGGGCATCGCCAACCTCGAAGCCGAGGATTGGTTCAAGCCCTTCTACGGGGACAGCCCACGTGACCCGGAGCGAGGGTTCCGGGACTGAATGGTCTTCCCGCCGGGAAAACCCGCCCACATGGCCTGACCTGGGAGATCGTTCTTCAGCGATATGTGCTCGGTAGCGGTAGGCATGGGCGGCCGGGTTCTGTGGTGTGAGCGATTGCGGTACCCATCGTCCCGCCACAGAAAGGTCCTGGCCCATGCCCTTCACCCACGAGTTTCTGCTTCTTGCAGGCGTCCCGTTGGCCATCACCCTCGCCCTTCTCGTGGGCCACCTCGCCACCCTGCGGGGACTGCGGGGAGGCCAGCGTGTTGCGGCCTTCCGGGAATTTGCCGATGCGGTGAAGCGCCGCCGATGACAATGAAGGGCCCCGGCCACTCGGCCGGGGCCCTTCACGGGCTGTCGGTATCCGGTCAGACGTTGAACCCCAACGCCCGAAGCTGGTCCCGGCCGTCGTCCGTGATCTTGTCCGGGCCCCACGGCGGCATCCACACCCAGTTGATGCGGAGTTCGTTGACGATGCCGTCCGTGGCGGACTTGGCCTGGTCCTCGATGACGTCCGTGAGCGGGCAGGCCGCGGACGTCAGGGTCATGTCGATCGTCGCGATGTTCGCGTCGTCGATGTGGATGCCGTAGATCAGGCCGAGGTTGACGACGTCGATGCCCAGTTCGGGGTCGACGACGTCGTACAGCGCCTCGCGGACCTCGTCCTCCGAGGCCGGCTTCATCTCAATGGTCTCGCTCATGCCGTCTTCCTTTCGGCGGCGTCCGAGCCCAGGGCCTGGGCCGTCGCGTCCTTCCACGCCATCCAGCTGAGCAGCGCGCACTTCACCCGGGCCGGGTACTTGGAGACACCGGCGAACGCGACCGCGTCCTCCAGCACCTCCTCCATCTCGTCGTCCGGCTCGACCTTGCCCTTGGACTGCATCAGCTCCAGGAAGGTCTCCTGGATCTTCTGCGCCTCGGACAGTTCCTTGCCGACCAGCAGCTCGTTCAGTACGGAGGCCGAGGCCTGGCTGATCGAGCAGCCCTGGCCCTCGTACGAGACGTCACTGATCGTCGTGCCGTCGTACTTCACGCGCAGGGTGATCTCGTCGCCGCACGTCGGGTTGACGTGGTGCACCTCGGCATCGCCGTCCCGCAAGCCCCGGCCGTGCGGGTGCTTGTAGTGGTCCAGGATGACTTCCTGGTACATCGAATCCAGCTTCACACCAACCGCCCTCGCATCTCAGCCGGCTCCTCAGCCGAAGAAGTTCCGTACGTGCTCCAAGCCGTCGATCAAAGCATCGATCTCGGCCGGCGTGGAGTACAGATAGAACGACGCTCGCGTGGTCGCGGGAATTCCGTAGCGCAGGCAGACCGGGCGGGCGCAGTGGTGGCCGACCCGGACGGCGATGCCCTGCTCGTCGAGGACCTGGCCCACGTCGTGCGGGTGGATGTCGCCGAGCGTGAAGGAGATCGCCGCGCCCCGGTCCTCGGCCGTGGTCGGGCCGATGATCCGCAGGTCGGGGACCTCGCCGAGCCGCTTCACCGCGTACTCGGTGAGCGCGTGCTCGTGGGCGAGGATCTTGTCCATGCCGATCGCCGAGAGGTAGTCGATCGCCGCTCCCAGGCCTACCGCCTGGGCGATCGGCGGGGTGCCCGCCTCGAACTTGTGCGGGGCGGGAGCGTACGTCGACGAGTGCATCGACACGGTCTCGATCATCTCGCCGCCGCCGAGGAAGGGCGGCAGGTCCTCCAGGAGTTCCTGGCGGCCCCACAGCACGCCGATGCCCGTCGGGCCGCACATCTTGTGGCCGGTGAAGGCCACGAAGTCGGCCTGGAGGGCCTGTACGTCCAGCGGCATGTGCGGCGCGGCCTGCGAGGCGTCGATCAGGACCAGGGCCCCGACCTCCTGCGCGCGGCGCACGATCTTCTCGACCGGGTTGACCGTGCCCAGGATGTTGGAGACCAGCACGAAGGAGACGATCTTCGTCTTCTCCGTGATGACCTCGTCTATGTTCGAGAGGTCGAGCCGGCCGTCGTCCGTGAGGCCGAACCACTTCAGCTTCGCGCCCGTGCGCTGCGCGAGCAGCTGCCACGGCACGATGTTGGAGTGGTGCTCCATCTCCGTGATGACGATCTCGGTCTCGTGATCGACCCGGTAGGGCTCGTCGGCCCAGCCGAGCATGTTGGCCACGAGGTTGAGCGACTCGGAGGCGTTCTTGGTGAAGATCACCTCGTCGCGGCTGGGCGCGTTGATGAACGCGGCGACCTTGTCGCGCGCACCCTCGTACAGCGCCGTGGCCTCCTCCGCGAGCACATGGATGCCACGGTGCACATTGGCGTTGTGCTGCTCGTAGTACTCGGAGAGAGTGTCGATGACCTGGCGGGGCGTCTGGGAGGTCGCCGCGTTGTCCAGGTACACGAGCTTCTTGCCGTCGTGGATCACCCGATCGAGGATCGGGAAGTCCTTACGGATCGCCTCGTCGAGTAGTTGAGATGTATCCGTGAGGAGGCCCGGCAGCTGTGTCACGCGGATACGCCACCCTTCGTGGTGTAAGCCTCGTAGCCCTCGTTCTCCAGCTTGTCGGCGAGTTCGGCGCCGCCGGACTCGGCGATCCGGCCGTCGGAGAAGACGTGGACGAAGTCGGGCTTGATGTAGCGCAGGATGCGCGTGTAGTGGGTGATCAGCAGGGTGCCGACCTCACCGGTCTCGCGGACGCGGTTGACGCCCTCGGAGACGATCCGCAGCGCGTCGACGTCCAGACCGGAGTCCGTCTCGTCGAGGATCGCGATCTTCGGCTTGAGCAGCTCCAGCTGGAGGATCTCGTGGCGCTTCTTCTCACCGCCGGAGAAGCCCTCGTTGACGTTGCGCTCGGCGAAGGCGGGGTCCATGTGGAGGCGCTGCATGGTCTCCTTGACCTCCTTCACCCAGGTGCGGAGCTTGGGCGCCTCACCGCGGATGGCCGTGGCGGACGTACGAAGGAAGTTGGAGACGGAGACACCGGGGATCTCGACCGGGTACTGCATCGCCAGGAACAGGCCCGCGCGGGCGCGCTCGTCGACGGACATCTCCAGGACGTCCTCGCCGTCGAGGGTGACGGTACCGCCGGTGATCGTGTACTTCGGGTGACCCGCGAGCGAGTAGGCGAGGGTCGACTTGCCGGAGCCGTTGGGGCCCATGATGGCGTGGGTCTCGCCCTGCTTCACGGTGAGGTCGACGCCCTTGAGGATCTCCTTCGTGGCGTTGTCGGCCTCGACGGTGACGTGCAGGTCGTGGATTTCAAGCGTTGCCATGGGTTCCTCAGGACTCCTGGGTGAGGGAGACGAGCACATCGTCCCCTTCGATCTTTACGGGGTATACGGGGACGGGGCGCGTCGCGGGAAGGCCGGACGGCTTGCCGGTGCGGAGGTCGAAGCTGGAGCCGTGCAGCCAGCACTCGATCTGACAGTCCTCCACCTCGCCCTCGGAGAGCGAGACGTTCGCGTGCGAGCAGATGTCGTGGATCGCGAACACCTCGCCCTCGGTACGGACGACCGAGACCGGCGTGCCGTCGAGTTCCACCCGCTTCGGGGTGTCCTCGTCCAGCTCGCTCAACCCGCAGGCCCGCACAAAGGTGGTGGACATCAGACCGACGCCTCCAGCTCCTCGTCGATCTTCGTGAGAAGGCGCTGCTGGATGTCGTCGACGCCGATCTGCTGGACCAGTTCGGCGAAGAAGCCGCGCACGACCAGCCGGCGGGCCTCGTCGGCCGGGATGCCGCGGGCCATCAGGTAGAACAGCTGCTCGTCGTCGAACCGCCCGGTCGCGCTGGCGTGCCCGGCGCCGACGATCTCACCGGTCTCGATCTCCAGGTTCGGTACGGAGTCCACGCGGGCCCCGTCCGTGAGTACCAGGTTGCGGTTCATCTCGTAGGTGTCGGTGCCCTCGGCCTTGGCCTCGATGAGCACGTCACCGATCCACACCGCGTGGGCGTCCTGGCCCTGGAGCGCGCCCTTGTAGACGGCGTTCGACTTGCAGTGCGGGGTGTTGTGGTCGACGAGGAGGCGGTGCTCCTGGTGCTGGCCGGCGTCCGTGAAGTACAGGCCGAACAGCTCGGCCTCGCCACCGGGGCCGGCGTAGGCGACGCGCGGGTGGAGGCGTACGAGGTCGCCGCCGAAGGTGACCACGAAGGACTTGAAGGTGGCGTCGCGGCCGATCAGCGCGTTGTGCTGGGCGACGTGCACGGCCTGGTCGTCCCAGTCCTGGACGGAGACGACGGTGAGCTTGGCGCCGTCCCCCAGGACGTACTCGACGTTGGCGGCGAGCACGGCGTCACCGGTGTGGTCGATGATCACGACGGCTTCGGCGAAGGCCCCCAGCTCGATGACCTGGTGGCCGTAGGCCACACCGCCCTCGCCGTGCACGGCGACGCGGATCGGCTCGGCGAGGACCGCCTCCTTGGGGACGGTGATCACACCGGCCACCTCGAAGGAGGAGTACGCCTGGGCGGCGACGCGGTCCACGGGGGTGCCGGCCCGGCCGAGGCGCGCGTCGTCACGGCCGACGGCCTCGACGGTGACGCCCTCGGGTGCCTGGACGTCCACCTTCACTCCGGCGCCGGTGGCGACCGCGGTGCCGTCGTGCAGCCCGCGCAGCCGGTCCAGCGGGGTGAACCGCCACTCCTCCTCGCGGCCGTGGGGGACGGGGAAGTCCGCCACGTCGAAGGAAGGGGGCGCGCTCATGCGCGTGGCGACGGTCGACTCGGCCGCGGCCGCAACCGCGATCGAGCCGGCGGTGGTGCTGCCCACCGGGATGTTCTGAACCTCAGCCATGGCTGTCGGTCTGCTCTCTTTCCTGCGTAAGTGGCTTGATGGGGAGGACAGTCGGCCGTCAGCCGACCGAGCCCTCCATCTGCAGCTCGATCAGCCGGTTGAGTTCGAGCGCGTACTCCATGGGCAGTTCCTTGGCGATCGGCTCGACGAAGCCGCGCACGATCATCGCCATCGCCTCGAACTCGGACAGACCACGGCTCATCAGGTAGAAGAGCTGGTCGTCGGAGACCTTGGAGACGGTCGCCTCGTGGCCCATGGACACGTCGTCCTCGCGGACGTCGACGTACGGGTACGTGTCGGAGCGGGAGATGGTGTCCACCAGCAGCGCGTCGCACAGCACGTTGGACTTGGAGCCGTGGGCGCCCTCGCCGATCTCGACGAGACCGCGGTAGGACGTACGGCCGCCACCGCGCGCCACGGACTTCGAGACGATGTTGGAGGAGGTGTTCGGCGCCATGTGGACCATCTTGGAGCCGGCGTCCTGGTGCTGCCCCTCGCCCGCGAAGGCAATCGACAGGGTCTCACCCTTGGCGTGCTCGCCCATGAGGTAGACGGCCGGGTACTTCATCGTCACCTTGGAGCCGATGTTGCCGTCGATCCACTCCATGGTCGCGCCCTCGTAGGCGACGGCGCGCTTGGTGACCAGGTTGTAGACGTTGTTCGACCAGTTCTGGATGGTCGTGTAACGGCAGCGGGCGTTCTTCTTGACGATGATCTCGACGACCGCGCTGTGCAGGGAGTCCGACTTGTAGATCGGCGCCGTACAGCCCTCGACGTAGTGCACGTAGGCACCCTCGTCGACGATGATCAGGGTCCGCTCGAACTGGCCCATGTTCTCCGTGTTGATACGGAAGTAGGCCTGGAGCGGGATCTCGACCTGCACGCCCTTGGGCACGTAGATGAACGAGCCGCCCGACCACACAGCACTGTTCAGCGACGCGAACTTGTTGTCGCCGACCGGGATGACGGTCCCGAAGTACTCCTTGAAGAGCTCCGGGTGCTGCTTCAGCGCGGTGTCGGTGTCGAGGAAGATGACGCCCTGCTCCTCCAGGTCCTCACGGATCTGGTGGTAGACGACCTCCGACTCGTACTGCGCGGCGACACCGGCGACCAGGCGCTGCTTCTCCGCCTCCGGGATGCCGAGCTTGTCGTAGGTGTTCTTGATGTCCTCGGGCAGGTCCTCCCAGGACTCCGCCTGCTTCTCCGTGGAGCGCACGAAGTACTTGATGTTGTCGAAGTCGATGCCCGACAGGTCCGAGCCCCAGTTCGGCATGGGCTTCTTCTCGAAGAGGCGCAGGCCCTTGAGGCGGAGCTTGGTCATCCACTCGGGCTCGGACTTCTTCGAGGAGATGTCGCGGACGACGTCCTCGTTGATGCCGCGCTTGGCAGCGGCACCGGCCGCGTCGGAGTCGGCCCAGCCGTATTCGTACGTGCCCAGACCCTCCAGCTCGGGGTGGGCAGTCTCCTCGATGGGGAGCGTCATGCTGGGTTCCTCCCGGCGGTACGTGCAGATGCTTTATGGGTGGTGGTGGACAACTGTGGGGCGGGTGAAGCAGAGGCGTGTGAGGCCTTCGGGATGAACGTCGTGCACACACCGTCGCCGTGGGCGATGGTCGCGAGCCGCTGGACATGCGTGCCGAGCAGCTGGGAGAAGATCTCCGTCTCCGCCTCGCAGAGCTGCGGGAACTTTTCCGCGACATGGCCCACCGGACAGTGGTGCTGGCAGAGCTGCTCTCCGACCGGTGCGCTGCGCGCCGTAGCAGCGTACCCGTCCGCGCTCAGGGCCTTGGCCAGGGCTTCGGCGCGCTTCTCGGGGCCTGCGGCCTCGATCGCCTCGCGATAGCTCTCAGCCTGCTCGGCGAACCGGGCCCGCGCGAAGGCGAGCACCGCCTCGTCGCCGCCCTCGCGTGCCGCGATCCAGCGCAGCGCGTCGGCGGCGAGCTTGTCGTAGGACTGGTCGAAGGCGTCACGTCCGCAGTCGGTGAGCGCGAAGGCCTTGGCGGGCCGGCCACGGGTACGCGCCCCGTAGATCCGCTGCTCTCGCGGTTGTACGACGTCATCGGCGACCAGCGCGTCAAGGTGACGCCGTACGGCCGCGTGGGTCAGGCCCAGTCGCCCGGCCAACTCGGCGACGGTCGACGGACCGTGGTCCAGGATGGATCGCGCGATCCGGTTGCGCGTCGAGCGCTCACCGGTCGCGAGTTCCTCCTGAGGGGCACCCATGGGAGCCTCCCGATCCTCGCCGACGTATTTCACAACACCATTGTTGCGTAATTCCTCAGAGCGCGGCAAGCCGCGTCCACCCCTCTCGACGGTGCCCTGCATCACTTAGGCTCACCTAACCTGACCTGCGCAAACGATCTTTGATCGATCACCGGACCGCCCCCGAGCAGCACGGGAGCCCACCCGACCCCTGGCCCGAGCGGAGGCCGGATCAGGCCCCCGCGCACCTGGGCGGCACCTCCCGTACCTAGACTCTGGACCCATGCGAAGCGAGCCCGTGGTCCAGGTCCAGGCCCTGGTGAAGCGGTACGGCACGAAGACCGCGGTGGACGGCCTCGACCTGGTGGCCCCGGCGGGCATCACCGCCGTACTCGGTCCGAACGGCGCGGGCAAGACGACCACCATCGAGACCTGCGAGGGATACCGCAGACCGGACTCCGGGACGGTACGTGTCCTCGGCCTCGACCCGGTACGGGAAGCCGCCGCCCTCCGCCCCCGGGTCGGCGTGATGCTCCAGTCCGGCGGCGTCTACTCGGGCGCCCGCGCCGACGAAATGCTCCGCCACGTCGCCAAACTCCACGCCCACCCGCTCGACGTGGACGCCCTCGTCGAACGTCTCGGCCTCGGCAGCTGCGGCCGGACAACCTACCGCCGCCTCTCCGGGGGCCAGCAGCAGCGCCTGGCGCTCGCGATGGCGGTCGTCGGCCGCCCGGAACTGGTCTTCCTCGACGAACCGACCGCCGGCCTGGACCCCCAGGCCCGCCGCGCCACCTGGGACCTGGTCCGCGACCTGCGCACCGACGGTGTCTCGGTCATCCTCACCACCCACCACATGGACGAGGCCGAGCAGCTCGCCGACGACGTCGCGATCATCGACGCCGGCAAGGTCATCGCCCAGGGCACCCCGGAACAGCTGTGCCGGGGCGGCGCCGAGAACACCCTGCGCTTCACGGGCCGCCCGGGCCTGGACGTGGGCTCCCTGCTCAAGGCCCTCCCCGCGGACTGCACGGCAGCCGAGCTGACCCCGGGCGCCTACCGCGTCGGCGGCAAGGTCAACCCGCAGCTCCTCGCGACGGTGACGTCGTGGTGCGCACAGCACGGGGTGATGCCGGACCGGATCTCGGTGGAACGGCACACCCTGGAAGACGTCTTCCTGGAGCTGACCGGCAAGGAGCTGCGCTCATGACCACGACCGCCACAGGGACGTACACCCCGCAGCCGGGCGCCGCCCCGCTCCCCCGCATGATCGGAGCGCAGGCGGCCCTGGAGACGAAGATGCTGCTGCGCAACGGCGAGCAGCTGCTCCTGACGGTGATCATCCCGGCCCTGCTCCTGCTGCTGTTCGGCTCGATCGACATCGTCGACACGGGCGCAGGCAAGGCGGTCGACTTCCTCGCCCCCGGCATCCTCGCGCTCGCGGTCATGTCCACGGCCTTCACCGGCCAGGCCATCGCGACAGGCTTCGAACGCCGCTACGGAGTCCTGAAAAGACTCGCCTCCTCCCCCCTCCCCCGCTGGGGCCTGATGACGGCGAAAACGGCATCCGTACTGGTCACCGAGGTCCTCCAGGTGGCCCTGCTGACGGCGATCGCCTTCGCGCTCGGCTGGTCCCCGCACGGCAATCCCCTCGCCGTACTCCTCCTGCTCCTCCTCGGCACGGCCGCCTTCTCGGGCCTCGGTCTGCTGATGGCGGGCACCCTGAAGGCGGAGGCCACACTGGCCGCCGCGAACCTCGTCTTCCTGCTGCTCCTGGTGGGCGGCGGGGTGATCGTCCCGCTGGACAAGTTCCCGCCCGGCGCCCAGGACGCCCTGGCCCTGCTCCCCATCTCGGCCCTCTCGGACGGCCTGCGGGACGTGCTCCAGCACGGCGCCGGGATGCCCTGGGGCGACCTGGGGATTCTCGGGGTGTGGGCGGTCGTTGGGCTGGCGGCGGCGGGGCGGTTCTTCCGCTGGGAGTGACGGAGGGGAATGCCTGAGGGGCTGGGGGACCCCTCGTGAAAGCGTGCACAAGCAGCCGCCTACGATGGGACGCGTGCCAAAGATGACCCCCGCCGAGGCCCTGTCCGCCCTGCGGAACCCCCTCGCCTTCATCGCCGCCCGCTGGACGCCGACCCCTCGGACCGTGCAGCGCGCCGCGCTCGCCGCGCTCGTCATGTCGGTGGTCATCGTGGTCACCGGCGGTGCCGTACGGCTGACCGGATCGGGGCTCGGCTGCCCGACCTGGCCCAAGTGCACCGACGACTCGCTGACGACGACGAGTGCAATGGGCGTCCACGGCGTCATCGAGTTCGGCAACCGCATGCTGACGTACGTGCTGTGCGCTGCGGTCGGCTGGGCGATCATCGCCGCCCGCTCGGAGAAGCCGTACCGCCGCAGTCTGACCCGGCTCGGCTGGGCACAGTTCTGGGTCGTCATGAGCAACGCGGTCCTGGGCGGCATCGTCGTCCTGGTCGGCCTCAACCCGTACACGGTCGCGGCCCACTTCCTGCTCTCCTCGGCCCTGATCGCGGTCGCCGCGGTGATGTGGCAGCGCACGAAGGAGGGCGACGAGGCACCCCGCCCGCTCGTCGGCAAGGCCGTGCAGCAGCTGGTGTGGTTCCTGGTGATCGCCACGGTGCTGCTGATCGCGGTCGGCACGGTGGTGACCGGCTCGGGCCCGCACGCGGGCGACTCGAGCGAGATCGAACGCATGCCGCTGAACTGGGAGAACGTCAGCAAACTGCACGCGGTGCTGGCCTGGGTCGTGGTGACACTGACGTTCGCCCTGTGGTTCGTCCTGAAGGCGGTCGACTCCCCCAAGGGCCCCCTGGACCGCACCCGGGACCTGTTCCTGATCCTGCTCGCTCAGGGCGTCATCGGGTACGTGCAGTACTTCACGAACCTCCCCGAGGTCCTGGTCGGCCTCCACATGCTCGGCTCGGCGCTGGTGTGGATCGCGGTCCTGCGCGTCCTGCTCGCCCTGCGCGAGCGCCGGGACACCGCCGCCCTGGCCGACGTACCCGGCCCCGCGACCGAGGCGACGGTCGGCACGCGCGCGTAGACGTTCTTCAGGACATCAGCCGTACGAGGCCACCAGGCGGTCGATCGCAGGCCCCAGGAAACCCCGCGTCAGCTCGGCACGCCGCTCGAGCCACCCGGCCGCGACCGGGCCGCCGCCTTCCTGCCCGTACCGCCGTCGTGCGACGTCCTCGACGACCTCGACCGGCGCCCCCAGCCCCGGCAGCAGGTCCAGCGCCTCCCGTTTCGAGATCAGGCTGCCTTCCCGCACGGTCATGGTCGCCCGCGCGAAGGTGACCAGGCCCAGGTCGACCCATACGTCCCGCGTCCAGAGCCGGGCCTTGTCCACGGCGGGTCGGTAATTGTCGCGCAGGTCACGCACGACGTAGTCGGTCAACTGCCGGTCCGGCACCAACGGAAGCAGCTCCCCGGGCACCTTCCCGTACAGCACCCGTCCGAAGGCGTGCAGCTCGCGCCTGGTCACCGAGGAGACGGTCCGCCGGAACAGATGACTGTGCGCCC
Organism: Streptomyces sp. NPDC002156; assembly: GCF_053593675.1. Lineage (NCBI taxonomy): Bacteria > Bacillati > Actinomycetota > Actinomycetes > Kitasatosporales > Streptomycetaceae > Streptomyces > Streptomyces sp. NPDC002156. The sequence goes on from NZ_JBSFDA010000086.1 coordinate 33,805, forward strand.
AGGTGAGGTGCCGCCGCTCGGGATTGGCCGTCGTCGCGTCGGACAGGTAGGTGCAGTGCAGCAGCGGGGCGAGCGGGTGGGTGCGGAGACGGGCGTGCGCCTTGGCCACGTTCCAGACGGTGGCCGGCCCGATCGGCCCGTCCAGAACGGCGATCAGGTCGAGGTCGCTGCGCCCCTCCTGGTAGTCGCCGCCGCCCAGCGAGCCGTGGGCCCAGACGGCGACCGGGGCGAGCGCGCGCACCTCACCCAGGAAGCGGTCCAGTAAGGCTTCGGTCAAGGCATCCGTCCGGTCCGTCCGGGTCCCGTGTGTCGTCATGCCCCCAGTCTGTACAGCTAGCCCAGCCCGTACACCCGTCGAGCGTTCCCCGCGGCGATCAACCCGGCCACCCGTTGCGCGTCCCCCAGCGACCACGCCCCCTCGGCGACCCAGCCGCCGAGCACCCGGCCGAGGGCCTCGCGGAAGAGCCGGGCGCCCACCACATGGAGTTCGGGCAGGCCCTGGGCACCACTGGAGAAGATGATCTTTCCGAAGGGGGCGAGTTCGAGGATCTCGGCGAGGATGGCGGCGGCCCGGGCACCGGTGCGGACCATGGCGGCGCCCAGATCGGCGTACACATGCGGGAAGACACCGGCGAGGTGGGCCGCGTGGCGGTGGTACGGGTATCCGTGCAGCAGCACCAGGTCGGTGCCGAGCCCGGCCGTCGCACGGACGAAGTCGGTGAGCAGGACCGGGTCGGTACGGTCGATGCGCATGCCGGGTTCGCCGAGCCCGGCGTGGAGTTGCAGCGGCAGGCCCGAGGCGACCGCGATCCACAGCAGATGGCGCAGCAGCACCGGGTCACTGAGCGCACCGCCGACCCGGCGTCCGGCCAGCCAGCGGCCCGCCGCGCCGCGTACCTCGCCCGGCCCCGGCGGATCGGGCGCGAGCGCCAGTCCGTGCCGTACGCCCGCCACGGAGGTGAAGGCCACGGCGCTCGTGGCCGCGCCGTGCACCGACTCGGCGAGGTTGGCGAGGAAGGACTCGACGGTGCCGGAGGTGTCGGCGACCTGTTCGGCGAGGAGTTCGAGCCGGACGATCTCATGGGCCTCGGCGGCGCCGGCGGAGGCCATCTCATCGGGCCCGGTGAGGTCGCCGGGCAGTCCTGCGTCGACCAGATATGTCGTGATTCCGCTGCCCCGCAGCAGCCGCCGGCCCGACTCCAGTACGCCGAGTTCACGACGCCGGGCGAGATAGCGGGCGGGGGGAGCGTGCGGTTCCAGGCCGAGCAGCGGGGGGCACCAACGGCGTACGGCGAACCCGGTCTGGGTGTCGAAGAGGGTCGTCCCGGCGGCGGGCGGGCCCTCGGTACGCGCGAGCTGGGCCTCGAAGGTGCCGAGGCCCAGCTCTGTTCTCAGTACGCCGTGGCAGTACTGGTCCACGAGGGACGGCGTTTCGATCATCCGGGCTCCCCGTGTTCTGGACCGTGTGTTCCTAAGGTCCTAACGGGTGAACCGACTGTCAGGTGTTGCTCTCGCACACCCCGTGGGAATGAGCGGCGCCGATCGGCCACCCCCCACGCCTCATGAGTTGCTGGGCCCGCCGACCTGGATCCCCGCCATGCGTGTCCACTCGTACGGGCCGGTCGTCACCTTGGCCGCGAACTCGCCGTCGAAGTCCTCGTGGACGGTGATGCCGGCCTTCTCGACGGCCTGCTGGGCGATCTCGTACGTGGGGGCCACCAGGTCGCCCCAGCCACCGTCCTCACCGACGAGCACGATCCGGGCCCCACGCTCCCCGATGTACGCCACCTGCCCCTCGGCCCCACCATGCTGCTTGGCGAACCCGTTGATCTGCTTGGCGAGCTTGGCCACCCTGCGCTCCTGCGTATCTGCCATGCCCAGGATGCTACCGACGGGTAGTTCAAACGGCGACGGCGGGTGGAAGTGGCCTTGCCCACGTATTCGCCCAGCAGGAGCGCCCCTTCAGGGGCGCGGGGAACTGCGCGACCAGCCACAGCGCACCCGCAGCCGACTACGAGCGCATCACCGAAGGAAGGGATCCACAGCCACAGCCACAAACAGCAGCGACACATAGGTGATCGACCAGTGGAACAGCCGCATCTCCTTCAGCTTCACACCCGTCGACTCCGCCCGAGCCCGACTCTGCAACGCGTGCGCCTCCCACAGCCACCAGCCTCCCGCCGCCAGCGCCACCGACGTATAGAACCAGCCGGTGTAACCGAGCGGAGTGAGCAGCAGCGAGACCACGACCATCGCCCAGCTGTACGCCACGATCTGCCGCGCCACCGTCTTGTTGGAGGCGATCACCGGCAGCATCGGCACGCCCACGCGCGCGTAGTCCTCCTTCACCTTCATGGACAGCGGCCAGTAGTGCGGCGGGGTCCAGAAGAAGATGACCAGGAAGAGGATGAGCGGCGCCCAGGAGAGCGAGTCCGTCACGGCGGACCAGCCGATGAGGACCGGCATACAGCCCGCGATGCCGCCCCACACGATGTTCTGCGACGTACGCCGCTTGAGGATCATCGTGTAAATGACCACGTAAAAGAGGAGGGCGCCCAGCGACAGCCAGGCCGACAGCCAGTTGACCGTGAGGCCGAAGAGGAGGGTGGCGGCGACGGCGAGGGTGATGCCGAAGGCCAGGCACTCGCGCGGGCTGACCATGCCGGTGACCAGCGGACGCTGCGAGGTGCGGTCCATCAGCGCGTCGATGTCACGGTCGATGTACATGTTGAGCGCGTTCGCGCCGCCCGCGGAGAGGTAGCCGCCGACGCAGGTGAGGAGGACCAGTCCCAGGTCCGGCACCCCCTGCTCCGCGAGGAACATCACCGGAACGGTGGTGATGAGCAACAGCTCGATGATCCGCGGCTTCGTCAACGCCACGAACGCCATGACCCGGGCCCCGAACGGCCGTCGGCTCGGGCTCTGGCTCGTCCCGATCATCCCCGCTGGACGGGATTCAACGGCCGTCACGCACACCCCTGACAGAGACATTCCAACAAGCCTCCCGGTGTGAAGTCCCGGTAAAGGCTCGCGCTTACCACGCCACTCTAGACGTTGCCCAGACCCCGCCCTTCGCGGGGGTGGGGTCGTGTTGAGGGGTGCTTTGTGATGGGCGTGACGTGGCTCGATTGAGCAGTTGGACCGCCCGCTTCGTATTCACCAGCCGAATGCCGATCACACTGGTCGGACAGCGGTCCGGCAGTGGCCGGGAGGCGGATCCGAAGCAGTCCCGGCAGTCTGGAATGACTCGAAAAACTGCACGTTCTTACGAGGGTAGGCTCGACAAAGGCCGAGGGTGTCAGCCCCCGGCAGCCGGTGGACACCGAGGACGCCGGCATTAGACATGTGGAGAGGAGCCCTGACCCAGGGTGAGCACCAAGCCGACCACCACAGACCTCGAGTGGACCGAGTTGGACCAGCGGGCCGTCGACACCGCCCGCGTCCTGGCCGCCGATGCCGTACAGAAGGTCGGCAACGGCCATCCCGGTACGGCGATGAGCCTGGCCCCCGCCGCGTACACCCTCTTCCAGAAGGTGATGCGGCACGACCCGGCGGACGCCGACTGGGTCGGGCGCGACCGTTTCGTGCTGTCCGCCGGCCACTCGTCCCTGACCCTCTACACCCAGCTGTACCTGGCCGGTTTCGGCCTGGAGCTGGACGACCTGAAGGCATTCCGGACGTGGGGTTCGAAGACCCCCGGCCACCCCGAGTACGGGCACACGACGGGCGTCGAGACGACGACCGGTCCGCTCGGCCAGGGTGTCGCCAACGCCGTGGGCATGGCCATGGCGGCCCGCTACGAGCGCGGTCTGTTCGACCCGGAGGCACCCGAAGGGGAGTCCCCGTTCGACCACTTCATCTTCGCGATCGCCGGTGACGGCTGCCTCCAGGAGGGCATCTCCGCGGAGGCGTCCTCGCTGGCCGGCCACCAGAAGCTCGGCAACCTGGTCCTGCTGTGGGACGACAACCACATCTCGATCGAGGGCGACACCGAGACGGCCGTCTCCGAGGACGTCGCCAAGCGGTACGAGGCATATGGCTGGCACGTCCAGCGGATCGCCCCGAAGCCGGACGGCGACCTCGACCCGCACGCCATCTACAACGCCGTCCAGGCCGCCAAGGCGGTCACGGACCGGCCGTCGTTCATCGCGATGCGCTCGATCATCGCCTGGCCCGCCCCGAACGCCCAGAACACCGAGGCGGCGCACGGCTCGGCGCTCGGCGACGACGAGGTCGCGGCCACCAAGCGCGTCCTCGGCTTCGACCCGGAGCAGTCCTTCGAGGTCTCGGACGCGGTCCTCAACCACACCCGCGAGGCGCTGGAGCGCGGCCGTCAGGCCAAGGCGGAGTGGGAGAAGTCGTTCCAGGAGTGGCGCAACAGCAACGCCGAGCGCGCCGCCGAGTTCGACCGCATCTCCGCGGGCGAGCTGCCCAAGGGCTGGGAGGAGAAGCTCCCGGTCTTCGAGGCGGGCAAGGGTGTCGCCACGCGTGCCGCGTCCGGCAAGGTCCTGCAGGCGCTGGGTGCGGTCATCCCGGAGCTGTGGGGCGGCTCGGCCGACCTGGCCGGCTCGAACAACACCACGATCGACGCGTCGAGTTCGTTCCTCCCGGCGGACAACCCGTTGCCGGAGGCGGACCCTTACGGCCGCACGATCCACTTCGGTATCCGTGAGCACTCGATGGCCGCCGAGATGAACGGCATCGCGCTGCACGGCAACACCCGTATTTACGGCGGTACTTTCCTCGTCTTCTCCGACTACATGCGCAACGCGGTACGGCTGTCCGCGCTGATGCACGTGCCGGTGACGTACGTGTGGACGCACGACTCCATCGGCCTCGGCGAGGACGGCCCGACGCACCAGCCGGTCGAGCACATCGCGTCACTGCGTGCCATCCCGGGTCTGAACGTCGTCCGCCCGGCGGACGCCAACGAGACGGCCATCGCCTGGCGCGAGATCCTCAAGCGCTGGACGAAGGTCTTCGGCAAGGGCGCCCCGCACGGCCTCGCGCTGACCCGCCAGGGCGTACCGACGTACGAGGCCAACGAGGATGCCGCCAAGGGCGGTTACGTCCTCTTCGAGGCCGACGGCGGCACGCCGGAGGTCGTCCTCATCGCGACCGGTTCCGAGGTCCATGTGGCCGTCGGGGCGCGGGAGCAGCTCCAGGCGGAGGGTGTGCCGACGCGGGTCGTGTCGATGCCGTCCGTGGAGTGGTTCGAGGAGCAGGACCAGGGGTACCGGGAGAGCGTTCTGCCGCCGTCCGTCAAGGCACGTGTCGCGGTCGAGGCCGGTATCGGTCTCACATGGCACAAGTACGTCGGGGACGCGGGTCGCATCGTTTCCCTGGAGCACTTCGGTGCGTCGGCCGACGGCAAGGTCCTCTTCCAGGAGTTCGGCTTCACTGCCGAGAACGTCGCATCCGTAGCCCGGGAATCGATCGCCGCAGCCCAGCGCTGACGCTGACATAACGACTCGTAGGAGATGTAATTCCATGACAGACGCACTCAAGCGCCTCTCCGAGGAAGGCGTCGCGATCTGGCTGGACGACCTGTCGCGCCAGCGGATCACGTCCGGCAACCTCGCCGAACTGATCGACCAGCAGCACGTCGTGGGCGTCACCACCAACCCGTCGATCTTCCAGAAGGCGATCAGCAGCGGTGACGGTTACGAGCAGCAGCTCACCGACCTCGCCGCCCGCAAGGTCACCGTCGAAGAGGCGATCCGCATGATCACGACGGCGGACGTCCGTGACGCCGCCGACATCCTGCGTCCGGTCTTCGACTCGACGCAGGGCCAGGACGGCCGGGTGTCGATCGAGGTCGACCCCCGTCTCGCCCACAACACCGCCGCGACCGTCGCCGAGGCCAAGCAGCTGGCCTGGCTCGTCGACCGCCCGAACACCCTGATCAAGATCCCGGCCACCAAGGCGGGTCTCCCGGCGATCACCGAGGTCATCGGCCTCGGGATCAGCGTCAACGTCACGCTGATCTTCTCGCTGGAGCGCTACCGCGAGGTCATGGACGCCTACGTGGCCGGTCTGGAGAAGGCCAAGGACCGCGGCCTGGACCTGTCGAAGATCCACTCCGTGGCGTCCTTCTTCGTGTCCCGCGTGGACACCGAGATCGACAAGCGGATCGACGCGCTGGGCACCGACGCGGCCAAGGCCGCCCGTGGCAAGGCCGGTCTCGCCAACGCGCGGCTCGCCTACCAGGCGTACGAGGAGGTCTTCTCGACCGACCGCTGGGCGGCCCTCGACAAGGCGCAGGCCAACAAGCAGCGTCCGCTGTGGGCCTCGACCGGCGTCAAGGACAAGGCGTACAAGGACACCCTGTACGTCGACGACCTGGCCGCGCCGAACACCGTGAACACCATGCCGGAGGCGACCCTGTTCGCCACCGAGGACCACGGTCAGATCACCGGCAACACCATCGCCGGTACGTACGAGCAGTCCCGCGCCGAGCTCGACGCGGTCGAGAAGCTCGGGATCTCGTACGACGACGTGGTCCAGCTGCTGGAGGACGAGGGCGTCGAGAAGTTCGAGGCGTCCTGGACCGACCTGCTCAAGTCGACCGAGGCGGAACTGGCGCGCCTCGCCCCCTCGGAGGGCTGAAACCTTGTCAAGCAGCAACCCGCTGCGTGACCCCGCAGACCGACGGCTCCCGCGTATCGCGGGGCCGTCGGGCCTGGTCATCTTCGGGGTCACTGGCGACCTGTCACGCAAAAAGCTGATGCCTGCTGTGTACGACCTCGCCAACCGCGGGTTGCTGCCGCCAGGTTTCTCCCTCGTGGGCTTCGCCCGGCGTGAGTGGCAGAACGAGGACTTCGCGGCGGAGGTCCACGACGCCGTCAAGGAGCACGCCCGTACGCCGTTCCGTGAGGAGGTCTGGCAGCAGCTCATCCAGGGGATGCGCTTCGTCCAGGGCACCTTCGACGACGACGAGTCCTTCGAGCGGCTGCGTTCGACGATCCAGGAGCTGGACAAGGCGCAGGGGACGGGCGGCAACTTCGCCTTCTACCTCTCCGTGCCGCCGTCCGCCTTCCCGGTGGTCATCAAGCAGCTGAAGAAGCACGGCCTCGCGGACCAGGACAGCGGTTCCTGGCGGCGCGCGGTCATCGAGAAGCCCTTCGGCCACGACCTCAAGTCGGCGGAGGAGCTGAACTCGACCGTCGAGGAGGTCTTCGCCCCGGACCAGGTCTTCCGGATCGACCACTACCTCGGCAAGGAGACCGTCCAGAACATCCTGGCGCTCCGCTTCGCCAACCAGATGTTCGAGCCCATCTGGAACCGGTCCTTCGTGGACCACGTACAGATCACGATGGCCGAGGACATCGGCATCGGCGGCCGGGCCGGCTACTACGACGGCATCGGCGCGGCCCGTGACGTCATCCAGAACCACCTCCTCCAGCTGATGGCCCTGACGGCCATGGAGGAGCCGGCCTCCTTCGACGCGGACGCGCTGGCCGCCGAGAAGACCAAGGTCCTCGGCGCGGTCAAGCTCCCGCCGGACCTGGGCAAGGACACGGTCCGCGGGCAGTACGCGGCGGGCTGGCAGGGTGGCGAGAAGGCCATCGGCTACCTCCAGGAAGACGGCATCGACCCCAAGTCGAAGACCGACACGTACGCGGCGATCAAGGTAGAGGTGGACAACCGCCGCTGGGCAGGCGTCCCGTTTTACTTGAGGACCGGCAAGCGCCTGGGCCGCCGAGTCACCGAGATCGCGGTGGTCTTCCAGCGGGCGCCCCACTCCCCCTTCGACCACACGGCGACGGAGGAGCTGGGCCAGAACGCGATCGTCATCCGCGTCCAGCCCGACGAGGGCATCACGGTCCGCTTCGGCTCCAAGGTGCCCGGCACCTCGATGGAGATCCGGGACGTGTCGATGGACTTCGCGTACGGCGAGTCCTTCACGGAGTCCAGCCCCGAGGCGTACGAGCGGCTGATCCTGGACGTCCTCCTCGGCGACTCCAACCTCTTCCCGCGCACCGAGGAGGTCGAGCTGTCCTGGCGGATCCTCGACCCGATCGAGCAGTACTGGGACAAGCACGGCAAGCCCGCCCAGTACCCCTCGGGCACCTGGGGTCCCGTCGAGGCCGACGAAATGCTCGAACGAGACGGACGGAGCTGGCGGCGCCCATGAAAATAGACCTCACGGACACCACGGCCAGCAAGGTCAACAAGGCACTGGTGAAGGGCCGCAGGGCCATCGGCACACCGGCAGTAGGCATGGTGTTGACCCTCGTCATCGTCACCGACGAGGAGAACGCGTACGACGCCCTGAAGGCGGCGAACGACGCCTCGCTTGAGCACCCCTCACGCACCCTGGTCGTCGTCAAGCGCGTCTCCCGCTCCCCCCGCGACCGTACGACGTCCCGCCTGGACGCCGAGGTCAGGGTGGGCGTGGACGCGGGCACCGGCGAGACGGTCGTGCTGCGCCTGTACGGCGAGGTAGTGGACCACGCCGACTCGGTGGTCCTCCCTCTCCTGCTGCCGGACGCCCCCGTGGTCGTCTGGTGGCCGGTGAACGCCCCGCTGGACCCGGCGAAGGACCCGCTGGGCGCCCTGGCGCAGCGCAGGGTGACGGACACGTACGCGGCCGAGCAGCCGGTACGGGAACTGGCAGCGCGCGCGGACGCGTACACGCCGGGCGACACCGACCTCTCCTGGACCCGGATCACCCCCTGGCGCTCCATGCTCGCCGCAGCCCTGGACCAGGTCACCTGCGAGGTGGACGCGGTCGAGGTGGAGGGCGAGGAGTTCAACCCGAGCTGCGAGCTGCTGGCGATGTGGCTGGCGGACCGCCTCGATGTCCCGGTGAAGCGCTCCCTGTCCTCAGGCCCCGGCCTGACGGCGGTCCGCATGCGAACAAGCACGGGCCCGATCACCTTGGACCGAGCCGACGGCTCTCTGGCGACCCTCTCCATCCAGGGCCAGCCCGACCGCGCGGTGGCACTCAAGCGCCGCGAGACGTCCGAGCTGATGGCGGAGGAACTGCGCCGCCTGGACCCGGACGACACGTATGCGTCGGCGCTGCGTTTCGGGGTGGACCGGCTGGCGGCTCCGACACCCCCCGAACCGCAGGCCCCGGCACCGGCACCGTCGTCGGCGCTGGCACTGGAACCGGCGCGGAAGGCACCCGCGACGGAGGACACGGACAGGGCGACTCCGGCTCTGATGCCACCGGTGAAGAAGGTGTCGGCGAAGTGAGTACGGCACCGCAGCTCGTCGTCCACCGCGACAAGGAGCTGATGGCCGAGGCCGCCGCGGCCCGCCTGATCACGAAGATCGTGGACGCGCAGGCGTCAAGGGGCTCGGCGTCGGTGGTGTTGACGGGCGGCCGCAACGGCAACGGCCTGCTGGCCGCCCTGGCCGCCGCGCCGGCCCGGGACGCGATCGACTGGACCCGGCTCGACCTGTGGTGGGGCGACGAACGCTTCCTGCCCGAGGGCGACCCGGACCGCAATGTCACCCAGGCGAGGGAGGCACTGCTGGACGCGGTGCCTCTCGACCCCACCCGCGTGCACGCCATGCCCGCGTCGGACGGCCCGTACGGCTCCGACGTGGACGCGGCGGCGGAAGCGTACGCGGCGGAGCTGGCGAAGTCAGCAGGCCCGGAGAACCACGGTCCGGTCCCGACCTTCGACGTCCTGATGCTGGGCGTGGGCCCGGACACGCACGTGGCGTCCCTGTTCCCGGAGCTGCCCGCGGTCCGCGAAACGGACCGCACGGTCGTGGGCGTCCACGGCGCCCCGAAACCCCCACCGACCCGAGTCACCCTGACCCTCCCGGCGATCCGGGCGGCCAGGGAGGTATGGCTGCTGGCGGCGGGAGAAGACAAGGCGGGAGCGGCGTCGATAGCGCTGTCGGGCGCGGGCGAGATCCAGGCCCCCGCGGCGGGCGCCTACGGCAGACAACGCACCCTGTGGCTCCTGGACGCAGCGGCAGCGTCCCAACTCCCGAGGACGCTGTACCCGCCAGCGTCACCCTGAACAACATCGGCATCGCGTAGGGGCGGCGGGGGCGAGCTTTCTTCGCCC